>NZ_JCACKG010000148.1:0-6190 GCF_059505265.1 Myxacorys chilensis
ACGGCTAAACCACAGGGCTGATGATTTCCGGTCTTATTTAATCCACGATCCTAAAGATCACGGCTGGCACGAGTGCCAGAAAGACGCGGTTCGTCCAAACAATGCTCACGCCCTGCACGATGTATCCACGAAAGAAAAGCTCCTCTGTGGTGGTCTGGATCGCAGTGAAAATCAGCGCCAGCGGGACAAAGAGCGCGAACGTTGTGAGGTCGAAGTTAAAGGAAAAGGTGTCGGGATAGAAGAAGTACTGTCCCAGTCCAGCGATCAGCCAGAATGGCACGAACCAAGCCACAAACCCATGACCGACACGTCGCCAGCTAATCTTTTCCCGCGCTGTGACCAGCGTCCGGGGATGACGCTGGTGAATGAGGGTGACGGCGATCAGGATTCCCGCGAGGAAGAACGGAAAACTCGCCATGACCGCAACGAAGCCCCCCACGGGACCGAACGCGGCGTAATCCAGCCGCTTGAACGCCGCAAGCCCCTCCTGACCACTGAGCAAGAACGCGATACGCGGGGCGGCGATGCCGCTGACCACCAGCCCCGCAAAGAGGATGAATACTAATCCCAGAACATACCGCCACCCCCGATGCTTACCCCACCGGGCGGCCTCCACGTAAGTCACATCTTTCACATCTATTCCGATTCCCTGATGTCCTTTAATTGCTTTAAACTTCATCTTTGTCTCCTTGACTCGTGCGTGAATGTAGTGCTTGGACGTTAGCGAATCTGTTTTGGGGTCATTCCCGTAATGCGCTTGAATTGTTGCGTCAGATGACTTTGGTTGGAGAAGCCGACTTGTAGAGCAATGTCTGCGATCGCAAAATCCGTCTTCTTCAACATTACTTTTGCTCGTTCCACGCGCTGTTTAATCACGTACTGATGGGGCGAAATCCCCGTTGCTTGCTTAAACAAACTCGCAAAATAAGTCGAACTAACGTTGATCACTTCTGCAAGTTCAGCCAGTGATAATTCTCGATCGAGGTGAGTCTGAATATAGTCAAGTAATTGCTGCAATCGGGTGTGCGTTAAGCCTTTATAATTGGCTTCAATGGTTGGCGTTGTAATTGTTAGCATGGTTCAAAACTTGGCGAGTTTTTCAACAAATCAGGCAAAAACTAGCGATCGCGCATTCGATCGCTGACTAGTACTAACCAACAAGTCAGATATAAATTGAGAGCAAAGATCGGAGAACTTAATGACTTACAGCAATCATGGCTGCCATCAACTCCGTCGTGTTCCAGTGCCCGGTATACCGAATTCCATTGATAAACAAAGCTGGGGCAGTCGTTACTCCGCTCTGTATTCCGCCTTCAATATCTTCATTGATGTGATCGACATGCACTTGTTTAGACAACTCTTTGAGAAATTGAGGAATGTCAAGCCCTAAATCATTGGCGTACTCGACAAGATAACCGTTCTCCAACCTTTGTTGATGGTCAAATAAAGTATCGCTCATTAACCAAAACTTTCCTTGGGCGGCGGCAGCTTCGGCGGCTTGGGCTGCCCGTTGAGCATGGGGATAAATCTGTGTTTGTGGAAAATGACGGAAGATGAAGCATAAATAATCTTCTCCAAAAGCAGCACTAAGCTCTCGTTTGATCGCTTTAATCAGCTTGTAAACGTCCGCACTTCTAGGGCATTGATAGTCTCCGTACATCACCAGCACGACCTTGGCACTCAGAATACCTTGAATCCAATCTTGAGTTGAAGGTGGTACAAGTAAAGAACTGTGGCTACGATCGTCGCTCATCTTTTTACATTTGTATCAAGCATGGAACCGTGCAATTTACTTGCTCGATCACTTGACTGCATCTCTATTTTCATAAGTTAAATATAGGAGATTATCTTGAAGCCGTCGCCTATAGCAAGTTGAAATTTTTACAGTACAAATTGATGGAGTAAGCCTTCCATCGCGCAGTAGAAGGCTGGTTATAACTTAAGTTAGAATCGGGTGTACTGATTCGTTTGGGGGTATACTTGAACATGTCGCGAATGCTCACGATTCAGTAAATACAATGAATAAAAACAATTCGTCCAGATTAAAATTAACCTGGACGAACTACTCAATTTATAGTTGAACTTTAGTCGCTAGCAGTGTGACCACATCAGCATGCGCTAACACCACATCAGGGTTACGCTGAAGCACCATATCATACTTCACAGCAAAGTCATTTCCAACTTCATCAGGTGTGAGTAGAATCTGAACATCAGCAATGAGAGCAGCGATCGCTCAATGCCCGGACTGGAGTCGATGTGTAGGATATAGGACATGATCATCCTCCGTGTTTGTTGGTTAGCGAATAGGTAATTGAGTTCGTTTTAGGTGAAAGCGATGCCTAGCTGAAGAAAATCTTTTACGCATTCTCTATGATTAGCTTCCGAGTCAAACCAGGCTTTTCATGCAGTCTGTGTGCTTCTGCCGTTTGAGCTAATGAGAATGTCTGCTCAATTCGAGGAGATAAAACACCAAGATTCAACCATTCAACTAGCTTAGACAAGTCAGCTTGATTGGGTTTATTTTCTACCACGATTGGTTTGATGGCTCGATCTTCAGTGTAAGGACCTCCTGGCTTCCACCATTCTGGAAGTACGGTTGTATAAGCTCCACCATTCTTCACGGCACTGAAAGTCTGATGGGCAATGTCTGCTCCAACCAGATCGATCGCCCCATCAACGCCTTCAGGTACTACTTCACGAACAGCATTGTTCAAGCTTTGGTCAACTGGAACCGCCCATTCAACCCCTTGGGTACGTGCTTCTTCTGCTAAGTGAGGTGATATAGGGGAAATCACTTTTAGCCCTAGCTGCCGTGCTATCTGACTAGCAAAGCCGCCCACTGCACCCAGTGGATTATTAATCAGAATCAGTTGTCCAGGTGATAGCGAGAGGGCTTTAACGGCTTGAAGAGCTGTAATACCGGCTAGAGGAATGGCAGCGGCAGTTACAAGGTTGATGGTTTCAGGCAGTTTTACAATCTGTGTTGACGGAACCGCAACGAGTTCTGCATGAGTACCTCTGCCGCTGGAAGGCTGCGTTGAAATCAGTACGACGCGATCGCCTCCAACAAAATCAGTCACACCATCTCCTACATCTTCAACAATTCCTGCGGCATCCCACCCCAAAATCATGGGAAAACGATGTGGTTCACTTGATAAAACACGCCCTTGTCGAACGCCAATATCAATAGGGTTCACGCTGGATGCATAGACTCGTACCAATACTTCGTTAGTACCAGGTACTGGATCAGGCATTTCAGTCAGATATAGAACATCAGGTGTTCCATAATGGTCAAGAACAATAGCTTTCATTGCTTTTTTAGGAATGAGGTGAACGAAGCTTGAGGTAGATAAATACTGACCGTTGAGAGTTGCTTGTTTGTGATGCAGAGTTTATCTGCGGTGGATGATAGACAATGCTATTGGGGAGAAAGGGTTTTAGCAACTCGCCAAGGTCACCAGAACTTTGCGCCGTCTAGGGCGGCCATGAACGCCATCGGGTTCCAGTACTCGCGGTAGGTGACGATTAGCCCGTTCTTGACCGTGACAAACGTGGCGTAGCTCATTTCATAGGGGTTGCCGTTACTGATCACCCGGCCTGAGACGCTCCATTCGGCAATAGCCATGTTGGGGTCATCGGTAGAGTTGATCTTCAGCGTGGGAGTCCGCTGCACGTCAATGACGCTGGGATAGTTCTTCAAATACTCGTAGATAGCCGCTCGGCCCACCAGCTTTCTGGACGCCACGTCGGGCGCGAAGGGGAATTCGACGACGACGTTTTCGTCGCAGAGTTCAGCCCAGCCCTTAATATCTTTGGCTAGGAAAGTGTCCAGACTGCGCTTCAGCAATTGCGCTGCGGTCAGAACCTTGCCAGCCTCTTGCGTGTGTGCGGGTGCGGCGGTGGCGAGCGTGACGTCGCTTGTGAGATGATCTTGTTTCATGTGATTGTGTCCAAGTTGGGGTTGATGATGTTGACTTGCCCCTGCGGCAAATCTCAGAGCTATCGCTCTTTCGAGCGGGGTTGCTTTCACTGATTGCGTACTTCTCTTAGGCCATCCGGGCAGCGATGCTTTCGGCCAGCATCATGGTCGGGAAAGCCGTTGCGACGGAGGGCACGTCAGGCCAGATCGAGGCAT
The DNA here is from genome assembly GCF_059505265.1 of Myxacorys chilensis. Lineage (NCBI taxonomy): Bacteria > Bacillati > Cyanobacteriota > Cyanophyceae > Leptolyngbyales > Leptolyngbyaceae > Myxacorys > Myxacorys chilensis. The sequence continues at coordinate 4,136 of NZ_JCACKG010000148.1, forward strand.
CGACGACTCGCAGGCTCTTGACGCCACGAACGTGCCCGTCAATATCCACCACGGCCCCGGCATCGCGCGGTCCGCCCATGGGTACAGTGGAGGTCGGATGCTGATAGCTCTGCACAGAGGTCGCGAGCGCGGCGTTGATCGAAGCGCGGTCGCTCTTTGCCGCGCCCGGCGCCAGTTCTGCACCCACCATATCGGCAAAAGGCTGCTGACGCGCAATGTTCCGGATGACTTCGACACCATCGACCAATCGCTCGCGGTCACCGCTGTCCGTCAGGAAGCCGAGATCGATGATGGGCGCAGCATAGGGATCGCGGCTGGCGATGGTGAGGGAACCCACGGAACGCGGTCTCACGAGCGCAGCGAACAGCAGGAATATCGCGCCGTCGGAAGTCTGCCCATCGTCGGGCAGGGTCGCGGTGCTGATGTTCAGATCTGCCTCGCCGTTCGTCGCGTGGTTGGACGCCGTCCACAGCATTGCGCCGATGGGTGGATACGGAAGGCCTACTGCTTCCTTGCGAATCGACCAGACGGTCGGGACCATCGGGTGATCCTGTAGACGGCGACCGACCGGCAGCTCGGACACGACCGGGATGTCAAGGCCTCGCAGCACCTCAGAGGGGCCAATGCCGGAACGCATCAGGATCGCCGGGCTGACATAGGTGCCCGCTGAAAGGATGATTTCACCGGCTAGGATGATCGCCCCGCCAGCCAGTCGGACGCCTTGGGCCTGGCCATGCTCCACTAACACGGCATCGACCAGCGTCTCGTCGCGGATGGTCAGATTAGGTCGGGCGCGCACCGCATCGCCCAACAAGGTCATTCCTGTGTTAAGCCTCACACCCATGCGGGTATTCATCGCATAGGGACCAACGCCCAGCGGCTGCCCCGTCGTAAAACCCGATGTGCGCTGGTAGCCCGCAGCCAGTGCCGACGCGATGAAGTCGCGATGCTGGTCAGACACTTCTTCATCGCCGAGCTGGTGGATGGGGACGCAGCCGTCGCGGCCGTCGCCGCCAGTGCCGGAGGTACGCTCCAGCGAACGATAGAAGGCCTGCGAGCTTTGCCAGTTCAAGGCGTCGAGGTCATGCGCCTTGGCCCAGCGATCGTGGTCGTATTTCGGCACCCGCATCGCCACTGCACCGTTGATGGCAGACGAGCCACCCAGCACCTTGCCGCGGTTGAGCTGAAGCCTTCTGCCCAGCACACCAGGCTCGCTGTAAAAGCCCCAGTCGTGCTGCGGATCGCCACCCACTAGGTCCTGGCGGCGGACTGGGTCGGGATAGGCGTTTGGGGGATAGGCCTTGCCCGCTTCGATCAGCAAGACACGGCGAGATGGATCAGCACTCAGGCGATTGGCCAGCACTGCGCCGGCGGATCCGCCACCGACGATGATGACGTCAAACATTGTTTGATTTCCTTTCATTTCATTACTCCTGTAAGGTCTTCTCCGCACGGCACATGCCGCGCATTGGGGTGGCATTGGCGCGGAGGACTGGGAGTTCAATGTCACGCACGAGTTGGAAGAGTCCGCTTTGATGATCAATCAGCAGCAGCACGCTGTCATTGGGATCGATCATTGTGTCGATGGTGTTGCTCATGGGTTTGTCTCCTTTTTGATTCAAATTCAATCTAGTAGGGGTAGATTCCCCGCCGCTCTGCGGCGAAGAGGACAAACTGCCATCCGAAGCTTTAGGTTCGGCAGCAGATCCTGTTCCATACCCCGTCTGCTTGCAGCGGGGTTCGTTGATTCAATGTCGTTTTTTCCTAGCTATCTGGGGCGTGTCCAGTTCTAGTACTCAGCTTCTTTCGGAATAAGTTCAATATAGGAGATCGCTTTCAAGCCGTCGTCTATAGTGAGTTAACTCTTTTACAGTACAAATTGATAGAGTAACTATGCGATCGCAAAGTAGAAGGCCGGCTCTAACTCAAGTTAGACTCTCAACTCGAGCGAAAGTACACCCTACAAACTCACGATGCCGCGTTTAACAGCAACAATCACCGCTTGGGTGCGATCGCTGACATCTAACTTATTCAAAATTCGATTGACATGAGATT
>NZ_JCACKG010000149.1:0-154352 GCF_059505265.1 Myxacorys chilensis
CGAGGACGTCGAACCATCCCCGACTCGCGGGCGCACGCCCTACTGCTATGGTCATAGTTGGAAAACTCCTAGATTTATTGCAGGTAAAGAAGGCTTCCCCAAACCAGACACCAATCTCAAAAATGAGAGAATTGGCGGAGGTTTATGAGAGAATTTACTTTTCTTCACTATATGACATTCATTATAAGAATAGGTTTTAAAAATTTCTAGTCCTGCAATTAATCTGTATAAATAAAAGGGCTATAACATGCATAAACAAGAGGGCTACACTTTGCTCTCAGGCTGCCTAAGGACTTTGTAAGCCGTTATTTCAGATATTTGTAATACTAGAATCTGGCTGTTTCACACGCTTTTTATGTTCATTATCGAATTGACTCTCAAGACTAATCCAATTCCTCTTTCTGTCCAGCGCAAGTCTGAGGAAGATGCTCAGGAGACTTATCAAAAGATTGTAGATGCCATAAAGTCGGGCGGAAACCAGCTTCTGGAGTTGGCTTGCGATCGCCAGCCTGAGAAAAAACTGGCTATCTTCACGGACAGCCTCGCGGCTGTGCAGATGTACGAGAAGTCTAGTGCAACTTCTTCAGGCAGGACTCCGGGCTTCTTTTCAATGGCTGAAGCATAACGCTATGACGTTGAACGTTACTACTGCCATTCAAGCCAGGGATCTCTATTTCGGTTGGACAGAAGACAAACTGATTCTCGACGCTTGTACTTTAGACGTCCCAAAAGGGGAATTTTGGATGCTGCTGGGTACGAATGGCAGTGGTAAGTCAACGTTACTGAGACTACTGGCTGGGCTACTTACATCTATAGCGGGTGAGATTGAGGTTCAGCGACCCATTGGGTTTGTATTTCAAAATCCAGATCATCAATTAGTCATGCCAACGGTTGGCGCGGACATAGCATTTGGTTTGGTGCAGGAAGCACTGCCGACGCCAATTGTTCGGCAACGAGTTGAAGAAGCGCTCTCCGCCGTGAATTTAGAGGCTTTTCAACGACGTCCAATTTATGCGCTTAGCGGCGGGCAAAAGCAACGAGTTGCGATCGCAGGCGCGATCGCTCGTCACTGTGAAGTTCTTTTATTAGATGAACCCACTGCCCTTCTTGATCCAGACAGTCAACTCGATTTGGTTGTTCAAGTCAGAACCTTAGTTAAAGAGCGAGGGATTAGTGCGCTTTGGGTGACGCACCGTTTAGAGGAATTAGAGTACTGCGACGGAGCCTTTCTTCTAGAACAAGGCCGAGTCGTCGATCAAGGAGAGCCAGAGCGGTTGAAGCAAAGACTGATGCAAAGCGAAGCCTCTACTCTCGATCTGAGTTGACTATTTTGAGTAAATTGAGAGCAATGTCGATTCATAACTTCAGCTAATCAATAGAGTTTCGATTTCTGAGATGTGTCTTTAGCGGTATCTGCTGCTACAGATGCAAATTTTTGTGTACAGATAACGAGTGAAGATGCCATATTAGGGAAGAACTCGATTTGCAAACCCTATTCCTGGATCTTGAGCGATGCCACGCGCTACACCAGAAGCAATTTTGTTAGTAGACGGCTATAACATGGTCGGAGCTTGGCATGAGTTGAAACAAGTGCGCGATCGCCAGGGGTTAGAGGAAGCCAGGCGTCGGCTGGTGGAAGCGCTCATGGGCTATAGCTCCTATAAAGGGTTTGAGACGCAGATCGTGTTTGATGCCCAGTACCGCGATTCACCCAATATTCGAGAAGTCATTACAGAACATGTATCGGTGTACTACACCGACTTTGGACAAACCGCAGACTCGTTTATCGAACGAACTTGCGCTGATTTTCGCCAAGATCTCCGAAAATTTAAGCAGCGGCTGATCGTGGCGACTTCTGATCAAGCGCAGAAAATAACGGTCATTGGATTTGGAGCCGATTGGATGTCGGCTGAACGGCTAGCAACTGATGTAGAGTTTGTTGCTTGCCGTGTTCAACGCCACCTAAAGCCTGCTAAAAAGCCAACAGGGCGCTTCTTAATGCATTCATTAGACCCAATCGCTCAGCAGCGACTGGCTCAACTTCGCTCTAGCGATCACAAGAAGTAAATCTCCAAGTTCACGAAACGCCTCACAGAGCTTTAGGTTCCGCAACATTCAGCTACCTGGACTCCGTTCGCCTGTAAAATTTGGGATCTAGCTATCGACAAAGCATTAAGATACCCAACGGTTATGAAGCGTAGAGCATTCGTGAGTACTGCTGCGATCGCGACGGGAAGTACCCTGACCGCTTGCACGATTCGGAAGCGGGGAATGGCGGTTGCGGGGGCAGCCCTGCCGACAGTAGCTTGGCGAATGGCAACAAGTTGGCCTAAGTCTCTAGACACCATTTTTGGGGGTGCAGCCACCGTTTGTAAGCGTGTGGCAGAAATGACCGATGGGCGTTTTACGATTCAGCCCTTTGCCGCTGGTGAAATTGTTCCAGGGCTACAAGTTTTAGATGCGGTGCAGAATGGCACAGTCGAGTGCGGACATACAGCGAGTTACTACTATATCGGCAAAAATCCTGCCCTAGCGTTTGGATGCGCCGTTCCGTTTGGGCTGAATGCCCAGCAGCAAAACGCATGGTTATATCACGGAAATGGGCTTGAGACGATGCACAAGCTGTATTCGGACTTTAGCGTGATTAACTTTCCTGCTGGGAATACAGGCGTTCAGATGGGCGGTTGGTTTAAGCAATCTGTGAAATCCTTGTCAGACCTAAAGGGTTTGAAGATGCGAATTCCAGGCTTGGGCGGGGAGGTGATGTCTCGCTTGGGTGTCAATGTGCAAGTTTTGCCGGGAGGAGAGATTTATTTAGCGTTGGATCGAGGGGCGATCGACGCTGCCGAATGGGTTGGCCCATACGACGATGAAAAGCTCGGTCTTTACAAAGCTGCAAAATTCTATTACTACCCTGGTTGGTGGGAACCGGGTCCGACTCTCGAAGTTCAGGTGAATCTTGGGGATTGGAAGAAGTTGCCGAAGGAGTATCAGGAAGTCTTCAAAGCAGCAGCGTATGAGGCAAACATGAATATGTTGTCACAATATGATTCTTTGAATCGAGAAGCGATCGCACGCTTAACTGCCGCCGGAACCCAACTGACGCCTTACAGCAAAGAGATCATGCAGGCTGCACAGAAAGCTTCTTTTGATTTGTATGAAGAAAATTCTAGTAAAAATGCCACGTTCAAGCAAGTGTACGACCAGTGGAAACAGTTCCGTAGTCAGCTTTATCAGTGGAACAGAATTAATGAACTTAGTTTTTCAGACTTTGCGCTAACTGAAAGTTAATTTTACCCATCTGCAGTTTGCCAATTAAGTCTTGGAGATCGAAGGCAGAAATCCGACAATTCCAGGAAATGTGATGATCAGTACCAACACCAGCAGTTGCAGCAAGATAAATGGAATTACTCCACGATAGATATCGGTCGTTTTGACTTCTGGAGGAGCAACACCGCGTAAATAAAACAAAGCAAACCCAAAGGGAGGCGTCAGAAAGGAGGATTGAAGATTTGCTCCCAGCACTACTCCATACCAGACCATATCTAATCCTAACTGTCGCGCCACGGGTGCAAAAAGCGGCACAACAATAAAGCAAATCTCAAAGAAATCGATAAAGAAACCCAGCAGAAAGATCGCCAACATACTGACGAGTAGAAATCCAATCTTTCCACCAGGCAGATTAGTGAGGACATCGAATACAAAGCGATCGCCCTCAACGCCGCGAAATACTAAGCTAAACGCCGTCGAACCAAACAGGATAAATACAACCATGCTGGTGGTTCGTAAGGTCAAGTCACAAACGTCTCGCAGCGATCGCAGGGATAGTTTTCGGTTCAGCGCCGCCAGCACAATTGCGCCCAAGCATCCCACTGCGCCCGCCTCAGTGGGAGTAGCGTAACCAAAGAAAATACTGCCCAACACCAGCAGAATGAGAACGAGGGGAGGCGCGATCGCGAGAAATACCTGCTTGCCAAATTCCTTGCCGACGCCAAGCTGCGATCGCACCTCTTCCGGCAGGGCAGGAGCAACATCGGGACGAATCCAAGCGGTAATTAACACGTGAAGCGCAAAGGCTCCCGCCATCATGAGACCCGGAATCACCGACCCGATAAACAAATCGCCGACTGAGACGCCTAACTGATCGCCCAGCACGACCAATACTACGCTGGGAGGAATAATTTGTCCTAACGTTCCGGATGCCGCGATCGCACCGGTTGCCAATTGCTTGTCATAGCCATAGCGCAGCATGATCGGCAGCGAAATTAATCCCATCGTCACAACTGTTGCGGCGACCACACCTGTTGTTGCCGCTAGCAATGCGCCCACTAAAATAACCGCTAAAGCCAACCCACCCCGCACTTTGCCAAATAAAATTCCAACGGTTTCCAATAAGCGTTCTGCGATCCCTGACTTTTCTAGCATCGACCCCATAAAGATGAAGTAGGGAATCGCTAGTAGGGTATAGTTCGACATGGTGCCGAAAATGCGCTGGGGCATCGCGGTAAGAAAGATTGGATCAAACACGCCAAGCAACACGCCGATGATGGCAAATAAAATGGCAGTGCCACCCAGCGCAAACGCAACTGGGTATCCGATAGACAAGAGAATTAACGCTCCTAGAAACATCAGAGGCCCAAGCCACTCTGCATCAAACACGATTTCGTACTGATTCCAAAAATCCATGCCTACCTCCTACCCTTCTATGTCGTGGTGATCGGCTCTGCTAAGCTCTGACGAATCGCGCTGGGGTGGCAGTTGACCTGTGTAAATTGCCCAGTTTTTGATAATTTCAGAAATTCCCTGAACAATGAGCAGCACAAAGCTCACAATAATCATGGTTTTGATGGGGTAGCGAACCAGACCGCCTGGATCGGGCGAGACTTCACGGGTAATCCACGACTGCGCGATCGCATTCCACGAGAAGTAAATCACCAGCAAGCTAAACGGAATCAGAAAAAAAATCGTTCCGAACAAATCCGCCAATGCCTTCCATTTGCGATTCCAACGGCTGTAGAAGATATCAACTCGCACGTGTTCATCGTGCTTGAGGGCATAGGCTGCCCCCAACAGAAACACAAGGTCGAAAATGTACCACTGGCTTTCGATCCAAGCATTGGACGTGAGGTTTTGCCCAATCGCTTTGCCAATGTACCGCCCAATTACGTTCCAAACCCCAACGCCAACCATCAATAGAACAAGCCATAGCGCAAGCTGCCCAATTTTTTCGTTTATTTGATCGATCGCGCTGGAGAGGCGAAGTAGTTTCTGCAATTTCGATCTCCTATAGACGGTAAGACGCCATAAATTGACTGTGCAAGGGAGGCGACTCAACAGAATTTCAGCTTTCATTTGACCATATCGCTGGATCACAGTGGCAATTGCTACGGAAGGTTGCGAATAATTCTTGGTTTGCCCGATCGCTGATCGAAGAGTTTCAAAAACACTTGCCAAAGTCCTAGGTTTGTCGCTATTATGATATTCGCAAAGAGCGACGTTCCTCAGTAGCTCAGTGGTAGAGCGGTCGACTGTTAATCGATTGGTCGCAGGTTCGAATCCTGCCTGGGGAGTTTTAACAAGAGGGATAAAAGATGAGGGATGAAACTTCTAAGCTAGAGTTTCAGCCTTCGGAGTTCAGCAAATGTTGGAACTTAGACCCAGACGTAACGTTTCTCAATCACGGATCGTTTGGGGCGTGTCCGACTCCAGTTTTAGAATTTCAGCAAGCGTTGCGACAGCGATTAGAGCGGCAACCACTTAAATTTTTCTCAAGAGATTTTGAAGCATTATTGGATCAAGCCCGTCAGACGCTGGCTGACTTTGTGGGTGCAGATTCAGAAGACTTAGTGTTTGTGCCTAATGCGACGACAGGCGTAAATGCAGTGCTAAGGTCGCTGCACTTTACGCCCGATGACGAACTCCTCACCACCAGCCAGGAATACAACGCTTGCCGTAATGCTTTGAATTTTGTAGCCGAACGAACGGGAGCAAAGATTGTTGTTGCAGACGTACCTTACCCGATCGCATCACCAGATCAAGTGATTGAACCTGTGCTGCAAGCCGTTTCATCGAAGACACGATTGGCACTCTTAGATCACATCACGAGTCAGACGGGGTTAGTTTTGCCGATCGCGCACCTCTCTCAAGAACTCGCTAAACGAGGCGTCGAGACGTTGGTTGATGGTGCTCATGCGCCTGGAATGGTTCCGGTTAACCTGAAAGAAATTGGCGCGACATACTATAGCGCGACCTGTCACAAATGGATCTGTTCGCCTAAAGGTGCGGCGTTCTTATATGTTCAACGCGATCGCCAATCCGCAATTCGTCCGCTCACGATCAGTCACGGGGCAAACTCTCCAAGACGCGATCGCTCCCGCTTTCAGCTAGAGTTTGACTGGATGGGAACTGATGACCCAACCGCCTATCTCAGCGTTGCAAAAGCAATCGAGTGGATGGGATCGCTTCTCCCCGGAGGATGGGCAGAACTGAGGGCGAGTAATCGAGCCAAAGCGATCGCGGCAAGAGCGCTACTGTGCGATCTGCTCAACGTCGAACCGCCATGCCCGGAGTCAATGCTGGGTGCACTAGCGACGATTCCGTTACCTGATGGCTCCTACGCTGGGCTTCAAGATGCCTTGTGGGAATCGTTTAACATTGAGGTTCCAATCGTGCCCTATCCAAGCGAACCCAAGCGACTGGTCAGAATTTCGGCACAACTGTACAACACACCCAACCAGTATCAGTACTTAGGGCGATCGCTCCTAAAACTTCTCGCTGATTAGAGCACAGTTGCCTCTAGCCTTAATCTTCATCCCTAGAATTACAGATCTTTTCTCACAAACTTTTTTCTTAGATTCCGCAATCCTCACTAAGGGTGAACTACTGAGTTGGGCATCTTAGGGAAGGCAAACAACGTTAAGTCATCCCTCGTAGGTCGTAGAAAGTGTTTCTCACCCTGCGGAACACGAATGGGCTTTACGAAGGGTTGCCTAGCACTCCTACCCTAGAACGAATTCCCATGCTTTCTGGCTTTTACAAAACCCAATTCCCAGTTTGGCAATACCTCAATCAGCCTTTGTTTCACCAAGCGTATCCATTGATCTTAAATCCGAAACGATTTTGGCATCACTACCGCGTCGAGCTTTTAGAACGGTGTCTTGTCACCCGGTGGAAATCTCAAAAATCTTGTGAGTGATTGGTAGAATCGACGCTCATAGAAGTAGACGCCTCGGTTTTGCTGAGAACGATGATAGAGATCGCGCGTTCAACAATTCTGGTTTGAGGAAGGCTCGCCTAACTGCGATCGCTTAGGCATAGAGATGGATTTGTGATTCTTGAGGATGTAGGGTCTGCGTTTGTCATCATCGTGGCAATCGATATTACTCAGCCGACATTCTTCGTACCGTTTATGCGGTTGCAACTGGAGGAGAGCACCTAAACGAACTGAGCAGATTCTAGTCCCTTACCCTTTCTGCGTAATCAAGCGGCATAACCTGAGCATTAGGCTGCTCGGTATCAAAAGTAGGTAGAGTCTAGTGAGAAAGCTACAAAATCTTGCAGAAACCCTAGCTTATTGGTTAGAACGTCGTTCTTGGCTTCTATTTTGTGTTTTGAGTATTAGCTGGTTTCAGTCTGCGACATTAGCTCTTGGAGTCATTGCTCATCAAGTAGTTTCAGAGAATTCAGACCAACTGCGAGGAGTCCTGATCCCCTTTTCTTTATTTCTTAACCACCTCAATCGTCTTGGTGTCATCACATCCTTGTCAACACTTGGGGGTTACTTAATTCCATTATTTCTAGTTCAGTCTATTCCTGCTCTAGTTTATAGTTCCTGTAAATCACTCCGGAGTAAGCGCATCACAGCACTTTTGATATGGCTTCTACCTGCAATAATTAGTCTTCCAACATTAGTTGGCCCACTGTAGTATTTAATGTCACTCCTATTTGCGCCTTTTATCTGGCTTGATTTAGTTTCAGGCAAGATTGATATAGAGGACATTGCAGAGGGCTGGGTTTTCTCTATAGCTGCGATTGGTTGGTTCCATTGGTTTTGGCTGAGTATCACCATCAAAAACTGGTTCTTCTCGTCCAACGAGCAAAAACCTTAGGCTTAGACACTCAGCTTCAATCTAAATCCGTTTGGTTTGAGATCTCACTAAGGTAAGCTCAGGGAGACACCCTAAAATAGGTACACTGAAGGACTCCTTCTAGCCGCAAACCTCAACGGTAGGGGCTAAAGGATTTGATAAGTTCATTGTACTGATTGTTTTTTCTGAGCCATCTTCACGGTTATGACCAAGCAGCGAGTTCTCTCAGGTATTCAGACCACTGGTAATCTGCATTTAGGCAACTATCTAGGTGCAATTCGCAACTGGGTTGAGGGACAAAGCCAATACGAGAATTATTTCTTTCTAGCGGATCTACACGCGATTACTGTACCCCATGATCCATCTACGCTAGCGGCTGACACTTACAGAATGGCGGCAGTGTATTTAGCCTGTGGTTTGGATCTCCAACACACGACAATTTTTGTTCAGTCTCACGTTCCTGCCCATACAGAACTCGCTTGGTTACTCAGTTGTATCACTCCGTTGAACTGGTTGGAAGACATGATCCAGTTCAAAGAGAAAGCGATCAAACAAGGTCAGGACGTAGGAACAGGGTTGCTGACTTACCCAGTTTTAATGGCGTCAGACATTTTGCTGTATGAACCCGATAAAGTTCCGGTGGGAGAAGACCAAAAACAGCACTTAGAGATCACACGAGATATTGTCGATCGCTTTAACCACAAATTCGCGACGCCAAAAGCACCCGTTCTTAAGCGCCCGGAGCCACTAATTCGGGCAGAAGGTGCGCGGGTGATGAGCCTTAGTGATGGCACAAAGAAGATGTCGAAGTCTGATCCATCAGAGTTGAGCCGCATCAATCTGCTCGATCCACCCGAAGCAATTCAAAACAAAATTAAGCGCTGCAAAACTGATCCGATTCGAGGTCTAACCTTTGGCGATCCAGAGCGCCCTGAGTGTAACAATTTGCTGACGCTCTATATGTTGCTTTCGGGCAAAAGCAAAGACGAAGTGGCAACAGAGTGTCAGGATATGGGCTGGGGACAGTTTAAACCATTGCTAGCAGAAACAACGATCGCAGCGCTCAAACCCATCCAAGAGAAGTACGACGCCATCATGGACGATCAGGGATACTTAGAGTCAGTGTTGCGATCGGGACGTGAGAAAGCTTCTGCGATCGCAAACCAAACACTGAACAAAGCCAAGAAAGCAATGGGATACACCTTGCCCAGTTAGAAACGCTATTAGTGTTCTAAATCAGAGTTGTTCCAAATTAATTTCTTGTAAAGGTTTCGAGCGGTTGCTTCAAATTTTGAGTAGACGACCGATACCCTAGAGCAAATGCAATCCATTCCTAATCGCTCATGACAAACTTCCGATTTGCCAAATCTTATGGTCAAGCCCCGCTTTCTGCATTTCGGACAGCGGCTGAAGCAGGAGAGTTTCTGATTACGGCAGAGGTCGCTCCGCCAAAGGGGGCTGACCCATCCCACATGTTGGCGATGGCGCACATGCTGAAAGGAAGGGTTCATGGCGTCAACATCACAGATGGTAGTCGAGCGGTAATGCGGATGTCATCGCTGGTTTCGGCAGCACTGTTATTGCAGCAAGGAATAGAACCGATCTATCAGGTGGCGTGTCGCGATCGCAACTGCATCGCCCTGCAAGCGGATTTAATGGGAGCGCAAGCGCTAGGCATTCGGAACGTGTTAGCGCTGACGGGCGATCCCGTGAAAGCAGGAGATCATCCAGCGGCGCGGGGCGTGTTTGAACTTGAATCGGTGCGCTTGTTGAAGATGATCGATAAACTCAACTGCGGCTTAGATTGGAACGATCAGCCTTTAACGGATGGTGCGACTGAACTATTCTCTGGAGCCGCTGTTGATCCCCAGTGTGGCAGTTGGTCAGGCTTGCAGAAGCGCTTTGAGCGGAAATTAGAAGCAGGTGCACAGTTTTTTCAAAGCCAATTAATCACTGATTTTGATCGATTGGACCAATTTATGACGGGGATCGCCAAAGGTACAGGCAAACCTGTTCTTGCTGGAATATTTTTATTGAAGTCGGCCAAGAATGCTCGATTCATCAATCGGGCTGTGCCAGGAGTAAACATTCCAGAGCATATTATTGAGCGATTGGAGAAGGCGTCTGATCCGTTGTTGGAAGGAGTTGCGATCGCGGCAGAACAAGTCTTACTCGCAAAAGACCTATGCCACGGGGTTCACATGATGGCAGTTAAGCGAGAAGACTTAATTCCACAAGTTCTAGATTTGGCTGGTATTGCGCCCTTGAGCAAGCCCTCTGTAGAAGTAGAAGCAATGCGTCATAATGGCGTCAGTGTTTAAGTCGGCCAAGTTATAAGACAGTCAATATGATTCAGTCTACTGTCGCTACTCAGGCGAAGCAACTCTTTGTTGATTCGATCCCGTTTGCCTTGGGTCACATTCTCGTCGTGTCAGATGGTGAAAGCCTGTGCGCGGTAGACTTCTCCGACTATGAAGCACGGATGATGCGACTGCTTAGACAGCGGTTTGGGCAGGTAGATCTGATTCCAACATCAAATCTGCAAAGCATTTGTGATGCTCTCCGCTCTTACCTATCGGGCAACTTTTCCAGTTTAGATAATATTCCTCTTAGCTTAGGCGGAACACCGTTTCAGCAGCAGGTTTGGTTGGCGCTAAGAACCATTCCTGTCGGACAGGTTTGGACATATGGACAGTTAGCGCACGCGATCGGGCGACCTACAGCTTATCGAGCCGTAGGCATGACCAATTCTCTCAACCCGATCAGCATTGTGCTGCCTTGCCACCGCGTCATTGGAGCGAATAGAAAACTAACTGGATATGCAGGAGGCTTGGAGCGTAAACGCTGGTTGCTCCAGCATGAAGGCGTAGAGGGCTATTGATACGGGTTGATCTGGATAGCTATAGAGAGATGCTGACACAGTTGAGATTCTAGAGCTACGATCAGAGAAATTCTGCTGGAATAAATTGCGTCGATTATGACCGATAGCCCCGAATTACCCCAAAACCCCTATGTTGTAGGCAACCCTGTTCCGCCCCTCAAATTCATTGGACGCACCAGCGAGATTGAAACCGCGTTCGATCAAATCTTTAGTCGGAGTAATTTAGCCGTTTGGGGCGGCCCAGGAATCGGAAAATCATCGTTTCTAGAACTGTTGGCATCGCCTCCAGCTTGGAAAGTGCGGGGTCACGATCCATCGAATGCGATCATTGTCATTCTCAGTTGTCTCAGCATCGAACCGTTTACAGCTACCCATTTCTGGCGGGAAGTCTTCGTTCTGCTGAAAGAGCAACTGAGCGATGAACCAGATATTGAGGCAGAAGTGACTAAATTGATCGACAAAGGCGATACCAATAAAGATTGCCTCAGACATATTTTGCGAGAGCTAGGCAAAAAAGGAAAGTTTTTGCTGCTGCTCGTGGATGATTATGATGTCGCCCTTCGTCCCCATGAGAACTACAGGGATCAAGAGATCATGGTGTTTTTGAGCGATTGTCGCAACCTTGCCTCTCATTCGCGAGAGCGGCAATTTCTCTCGATGGTCGTTACGTCGCTGCGGCGGTTAAACGAACTCGGTCCAAAACTCAAGCCCGACGGCTCTCCTTGGTATAACCACTATCTTTTTCAACCGCTCAAATCGTTTAGTGAAACCGAAGTCGCGGGTTTGCTGGGCGGAATGCCCATGACCCCTGCCTTGCGAGAGGGCATTCGCGAAGTCGCTGACGGCAATCCATTACTGTTACAGAATGCCGGATTTCTGTTGTATCGGGAACTTCGTGCCGGACATGTGCCTCAAGCGGACAACTTTGCGAAAGATTTTCAGCAAATGACGGAACACTATTTTGAGGACGTTTGGAATCTGTCTACCGAGATTGAACAAACGTTATTAATGCTACTGGCATTAGTCAACCTCAAAGGTCGAATTCCAGGCAAACGTTACGATTTGGGCGATGTAGATATCATTTTCAGTCAGAAAGAGCGAGAATTAAGGGATCTAGAGGAACGTGGAGTAGTCTTCCATCAGGTGCATGACGGTCAGAAGGTCTATCAATTTGCCTCGTCGCTAATGGAGTGGTGGGTGATCAAAGAGATTGAAAACAGTGATGAAGCATCTCTGCAAGCCCGCCAAAAAGGATTTCTCAACTTGATGAGTCATCGCCAAGCGGAGAGTGTTACAGCGGCGATTCGCTGGTTGTGGCAGCATAAGGAAGCAATGCCCTCGATCCTGGCATGGTTAGGGAAGCTATCGGCAGCATTGCCCAAAGGCTTCATGCAAGGGTAGGTTGACCGGGTAGGTAACGTTTTATCTTTGGTATATGAGCGATTCGTTCGGTCGAAAAAATCCTTATATTATTGGTCGTCCCATCGTAGAGCCGGAGATGTTTTTCGGACGGGAGACTCTGTTTGAATTTATTCAGGATAATTTGCTGCAAGGGGCGCAGGTGATTTTGCTCCACGGGCAACGCCGGATTGGAAAATCATCTGTGTTAGCGCAGATTCCGCACTTTGTGAAGCTGAAAGATTTTGAGTTTGTGCCGCTTTCGCTCGAAGGAGATAGCCGCAAACCACTTGGCATGGTACTACATGAACTGGCGCGGGATTCCCTCGATTATTTTGATCGCTTCAAAGATCAAGTCGAGGTTCCTTCGATCGAAGAGTTGACCGAACAGCCTCAGCTGTTTGTCGATCGCTTCTTACCAGATCTGCGGCGGGTGCTGGGCGTGAAGAACATTGTGCTGCTGCTTGATGAGTTTGATGCCGTAGGAGACTACAGACCTGACATGACCGATGCGGCGGGTCATTTGTTTCCATTTTTGCAGTCAGAAGTCTATCAGCACCGGGATCTATACATCATTCCAGTTGTGGGACGGCAGCTTACGGACTTACGATCGCTGCTCAGTCTGTTTCGAGAAGCGCCTTACCAGGAAGTGGGACTGCTCGATCGACGCAGCGCCGAGAAATTAATTACGAAACCGGCTGAGAAAATTTTAGAGTACTTTCCGGGTGCGATCGACGCCATCTTAGAACTTTCTGCAGGACATCCTTATTTCACGCAGATGCTTTGCTTCTCGCTATTTATTAATGCACGAGAAGAAGGGCGCTGGAAGGTAATTCGCGATGATGTCAAGAAGATTGTTGACCGGGCAATCGAGTTTGGAGAAGGGGGACTAGCTTGGTTTTGGGACGGCATTCCGCTTCCAGAACGAGTGGTGTTTTCAGCCGCTGCCGAAGTTCCAGAACTGAAGTTAGCCGCGAATTTGGGTGATTTGTCGCTGGAATTTACAGAGATAGAGCCGCTGGAATTGTTAGGCGACTGCGGTGTGATTGTGACTGATGACATCCGCCGCAGCATTCTCAATCTTGTGAATTGGAAATTTCTGCAAGCGTCTACCCATCGTCCACGGGTTCGCTCAGCAACGATCCCACCCAGCATTTCGACTTACCGAGTCACAATCGAACTAGTGCGTCGATGGTTGGTCGGCAGGCATCCGATTCGTAAAGAGATTAAAGAACTCAGTATGTTGAGTCCTGAAGCTGACGCTTTGTACCAACGGGCGAAGCGCGATCGCGCTGATCACGGCGCGACACCTAGAACCGCAACGCTGCTTGATCGAGCATTAAAACTCAATCCCAATCATTTTGAAGCGCTGTTGGAACTGGCTTCAACACTTGCTGACTTGGAGCAGTTTGCGCGAGCGATCGTCTCTTACGAACGAGCGTATTTAATCGATCCGGTTCGGGTTAGGGACGTCTACATTAGAACGTTTTTGAATTATGCAGCGCAGTTGAGAGATTTAGGGCAGTTTGATGACGCGATCGCACGGTTAAGAGATGCCCTAGCTCTTGAACCTGTTAGAGAAGGACAAGAACTGCTAGAACAAGTTCGTCGGGCAAAACAGTTAGATGAAAAGCTCAAAGTAAACTCTCTAACAAATGGCAATGGACATGTCGCGACAAAAAGCACGACTGAATTGAAGGTGCAAGATCTAGATTTTGCGATGCTAGAGAACAATTTTGCGCGCTTGGTTAATCAAGTTCAAGCCGAAGCGCCAAATGACATGAAAGGCAAAGCGTTAGAGCGGTTAGATGATCTACAGAAGGAAATTTTTAATGAGAAAGAAGTAGATATCCCAACGCTAGTCTATGTTCATCGGTGGTTTTCTAAGAATTTGCCATCTACGATCGCGCAGACCGTCACCGATTTTGTCGATAAAGTCATTGCCAAAACATTTGGCAAAGATTCTGCCGAGTCAGAAAATCACTCGAATCGTTAGAAGGACGCGCACAGCGGCTCATCAACCCGCAGCACTGACTCTTGTTTAAAGGCATTTTTATAGGCTTTCCGAATTTGCTCGACGGCTCCGTTGCGATCGTTGCCAGACGGATAGAGCAATATCAAGAGCTTCGATCGTTCTTTGGTAACGGTTCCAGTCGAGGTTTGGAATTGACCTGTGCCTGTTAACAAGGTCAGACCTTCTGGGAAAAGAGGAGTGATTTTACGGTCTATAAACTGTTGAAACTCGGGTTCGGTGATCACTGAGCCATCTGGTTTAGATAAGCCAAAAAATAGCTCGGTTCTGGCAAAACTCTTCCCGTTCAATTGGTTGTTACACACTTGAAGATCGGTTAGTGCTTCATAGGATCTTCGGGCATAGATATCGAACGCTAATGCAAACGTCAGGAACAGCCCAGTCAACAAAGAAGCTCCTATCAGAGCGCGACGGAGTTGAAATTTCATCATTTCCTTGGTAGGCAGTTGTCATAAGCAATACACGTCGGTTTCAGAGGCGTTATGCAGCAGGTTGAGGAAGGCTAACCTTCAAGACATCAAATCAGCTGAGTTTGCAAGTTTGAATCAGTCCTTTGGAAAATCGCTTTATAATTGGAGACTGCGATTAGCGAACATCAACGTCATGTCAGAAGAACTCCGTGCCACTCGAATCGAAAAAGCTGAGCAATTAAAGCAATTGGGCCTAAATCCCTATGCTTATGGGTGGAAATCGACCCATCATGCAGCGGAGTTGCAGGCAAAATTTGCGGAGTTGCCGAGTGGGGAAGAAGTAGAAATCGAGGTTGCGATCGCGGGTCGCATCATGGCACGGCGAGTCTTCGGAAAGCTGGCGTTCTTTACCTTGCAAGACGAAACCGGAGCGATTCAGCTTTATCTGGAGAAGAAACGCATTCAAGAAAACATGGGTTCTCAGGATGCAGAAGCCTTTGAGCATCTGAAGCAGTTGACCGATGCGGGCGATATTTTAGGCGCAAAAGGAACAATTAAGCGCACCGAGAAAGGTGAACTATCGGTGTACGTGCAAGAATACACAATGCTGACGAAATCGTTATTACCATTACCCGACAAATGGCATGGATTAACGGACGTTGCAAAACGCTATCGTCAACGCTACGTTGATTTGATCGTAAATCCTGAAGTCCGCGATGCGTTTAGGAAACGAGCATTAGTCACAGCTGGAATGCGTCGCTATTTGGATCAGCGAGGCTTCATTGAGATCGAAACGCCTGTTTTGAACTCAGAAGCGGGGGGAGCAGATGCGCGTCCGTTTGTCACCTATCACAACACGCTGGAGATGGAGCTTTACTTAAGGATCGCAACTGAGTTGCACCTAAAGCGCCTGATTGTCGGCGGATTTGAGAAAGTGTTTGAACTCGGTCGCATCTTTCGTAACGAAGGCATTTCGACGCGCCATAACCCAGAATTCACCTCGATCGAGGTCTATCAAGCGTATGCTGACTACAGCGACATGATGGATCTAACTGAAGCCTTAATTACAACGGTGACTCAGGAGGTTTTAGGATCGTTAAAGATCACGTATCAAGATCAAGAGATTGATTTGACTCCACCTTGGCGGCGTGTCACGATGCATGACGTGGTGAAGGAGAAGTCAGGACTTGATTTCACGCAGTTCGCGACGGTAGAAGAGGCGAAAGCGGCGGCAAAGCAAGCGGGACTTCATGACATTGACAAATGTGAGTCGATTGGCAGAGTTCTAAATGAAGCATTTGAGCAAACGGTAGAAGAAACGCTGATTCAGCCAACGTTTATTCTCGACTATCCGGTTGAAATCTCTCCATTGGCAAAACCGCATCGCTCGAAGCATGGGCTGGTAGAGCGGTTTGAGTTGTTTATTGTGGGACGGGAGACGGCAAATAGTTTCTCAGAGTTGACCGATCCGCTTGATCAGCGCGATCGCTTAGACGCCCAAGCCAAGCGAAAAGCTGCTGGAGACCTCGAAGCGCAAGGCGTTGACGAAGATTTCTTAACCGCGTTGGAATATGGAATGCCGCCAACGGGAGGGCTAGGTATTGGTATCGATCGCTTGGTCATGTTGCTGACTAATTCTCCTAGCATTCGCGATGTCATTGCATTTCCATTGCTGAAGCCAGAAAAAGGAGAGCCTGAGGAGACCTAGTTTTAATGAGTTCAAGCACTATTCATCCGCTTCAGCGACTGCTTCGCTACGAGCGCGGCTATCGAAAACCGATCGTTCAAGCCAGCATCTACTCGATTCTAAATAAAGTCTTCGACCTTGCGCCGCCGTTTCTAATTGGAATGGCAGTCGATATTGTTGTGAAACGAGAACAGTCCTGGCTCGGCAATCTTGGCGTCACGGGCGTTACGAGTCAACTCATCGTTCTTTCGCTGCTCACCCTAATGATTTGGGGCTTAGAGTCGTTGTTTGAGTATGCCTTTGAGCTACGCTGGCGCAATCTTGCTCAAACAATTCAGCATGATTTGCGAATGAAGGCGTATTCTCATTTGCAGGAGCTAGAACTCGGCTTTTTTGAGGAGCGCAGTACTGGCACATTGCTCTCGATTCTAAACGACGATATTAATCAACTCGAACGCTTCCTCGATAGCGGCGCAAATAACATTCTGCAGTTTTTGACGACAGTGATTACGATCGGAGGAACGCTGATCATTGTTGCGCCTGAAGTGTCATGGTGGGCGATGCTGCCGATTCCGTTTATCATCTGGGGTACGTTGACATATCAAAAACGGCTTACCCCGCGATATGCTGATGTGCGAGAAAAAGCGGGGCTTATCAGCAGTCGATTAGCCAATAACTTGTCTGGAATTGCAACGATTAAGAGTTTTACCGCTGAAGCGTATGAGCGCGATCGCGTCAGTGCCGAAAGTGAAGCCTATCGCGGCAGCAATCGCAAAACCATTGCCCTAAGTGCTGGATTTGTGCCTCTCATTCGATTTGTAATTTTGATTGGATTTACCGCGACGCTGTTTTTAGGAGGGCTAAAAGCCGCTAACGGTCAGCTTTCAGTCGGAATATACAGCTTTATGGTGTTTACCATTCAGCGATTGTTGTGGCCTTTCACGACCTTAGGTCAAACCTTGGATCAATATCAGCGAGCGATGGCCTCCATCAATCGCGTGATGAATCTGCTTGATACGCCTGTCTCGATTCCAACCGGCGATCGCAGCTTGCCTGTCCATCAGGTTCGAGGCGACGTGCTATTCGATCACATCACCTTTGCGTACAACAGTCGGGCGAATGCTCTAGAGAATTTAACGTTACACATTCCCGCCGGAAAAACGATCGGAGTAGTGGGTTCAACAGGTTCTGGCAAGAGTACGCTGGTCAAGCTGCTGCTGCGGTTTTACGAGATTCAGCAGGGGCAGATTCTGTTGGATGATATTGACATCCGATCGCTAACATTACACGACTTGAGACGCTGCATTGGTTGGGTCAGTCAAGATGTGTTTCTGTTTCACGGAACGGTGGCAGAAAACATTGCGTACGGCAGTTTCGATGCAACCCGTGCAGAGGTGATTGGAGCGGCAAAATTAGCCGAAGCCCATGACTTTATTGCGCAGCTTCCACACGGCTATGACACGATCGTTGGCGAACGCGGCCAGAAACTATCGGGCGGACAACGACAGAGGTTAGCGATCGCACGCGCTATTCTTAAAGATCCGCCGATTCTGATTTTAGATGAAGCCACCTCTGCGGTGGATAACGAAACTGAGGCAGCGATTCAGCGATCGCTAGAACACATTACGCAAAATCGCACAACGATTGCGATCGCGCATCGCCTATCAACCATTCGTCACGCTCACCGGATCTATGTTGTCGAACATGGACAGATTGTAGAACAAGGAATTCACGAGCAGCTATTAGAACAACGCGGAGTGTATGCCAAACTGTGGCAGGTTCAGTCTGGAGCCAAAGAGCGAGAGTTGCGATGAACGCCGTCCGCAGTTCTTTGTTTTCAAGCGACAATAGCAATAGCCATCATTCTTGTCTCTGTCATGATTGCTAATCGCGACGATTTAAGATTGTCACCCCAGGATTATCTAGACTGGGAAGCCCAGCAGCCACTCAAATACGAATACATTAACGGCGAAGCCTACGCCATGACAGGTGGAAGCCTTCCTCATACCTCTATTGCACTTAACCTAGCTTCTGCACTTAAGTCTCATATTCGAGGACGAGGTTGTAAGGTCTTCATGTCAGATGCCAAAGTGGGCATTACTGACCAAGGACCATTCTTCTATCCAGATGTGGTTGTGAGTTGTGATGAGCGAGATCGCACGGCCATCAAGATGATACGCTACCCCTGTTTGATTATCGAGGTCTTATCTCCATCTACTGAAGGATTTGATCGAGGCGAAAAGTTTCGGCGCTATCGTCAGTTAGAGAGTCTGCAAGAGTACGTGGTCGTCGAGTGCGATCGCAGGGGTATGGACTGCTACCGTCGCAACGATCGAGGCACTTGGGAACTGAATTCCTACACTCCAGATGATCTCCTGAAAACGCCCCCAGATGACTTAGAAGTTCATCTCACTAGTGTTGATTTTCTGTGCCCGCTTTCGCTAGTCTACGAAGACGTTGAGATGGATTTAGCCGCGTCTGATACGCTCAATGGTGGCTAATAAAAATGTAGACGCCTCGAAAGCGAGAATCTCTCATGCGATCGTTCCTGCTTCAAGTGTGGTAGATGTGCTTCACAAACTGTTCGCTCCTGTTTGAAGTAGGACTCGTTCTATTTGAAATGCAATCGCTCCTGCTTGAATTGCGATCGTTTCGGTTTCGAGTAGAAACTGTTCTGTTTCACATCGAAATAGTTCTGTTTTAGGTGCGATCGCTTTGCTTCACAAAGTGTCCGTTCTTATTTGCAAGAAAAATGTTTCTGTTTTGAATGGTCTTCGGACTTCATAATCCTTTTGCCAAATTCGACTACTCCACTTTTCTCAGCAACCGTTGAACCAGAGCTGTTGCAACACTCAGCGTTTTATAGCCAACCTCATCAAACAGAACAACGACCTTATCTTCTTCATGCCGCATTACCGTTCCTTCACCCCAAGCATTGTGTTCAACTCGGCTATCAATCTCATACGGCTGCAATTTATCTTCGTTGTCTGCCGTGATGCCTGCTTTGCAGTTATCGCAATATCCGCACGGTTCATCAAGCTGTTCGCCAAAGTAATTGAGTAAGTATTTTCGACGGCAATCGCGAACTTCTGCATAACCGCGCATCATCTCTAGGCGCGATCGCTCCACATGCGCAGCTCGTTCTTGAGCGTGCAGCACCTCTGTCGCCGCTTTTGAAAATTCGGGAGGATCTTCAACGACGGTTACTTCTCCCGTTGAAAGCAGATCAACAACACCAACATCCTGTAATTGATTGAGCGTTGTTTTGAGCTTCGTTTTGGATAAATCCGTTAGCTCTTTCAAGTGTTTTGGTTTGATCGGCTCTGGTTGACTTTCAACAAGTTCGGCAACGTGAACCACTTGTTCTGCATCGACTTTAGCGCTACCTGAAAAGAATTTCCGAAGATTCAAATCTTTATGCGTGTAGAACAACAGTGCATAAGCCGGCTCTCCGTCGCGTCCTGCCCGTCCGATTTCCTGATAGTACGAGTCGATCGAATCGCTGATGTTGTAATGCAAAACAAAGCGAACGTTGGGTTTATCGACGCCCATACCAAACGCAGTCGTCGCCACAATCACATCGACCTCATCATTCATGAAAGCAAATTGCGCCTGCTCGCGCTCTTTTGACTTCATTCCAGCGTGATAGGCAACGGCTTTGCAGGCTTTTTCAGACGCGCTAGTTTCTGCTTGATTGAGCAGAGTTGCAAGTTGCTCTGTTGCTTTGCGCGTTCCCGCGTATACAATGCCAGGTTTCTGTAGCTGTTGAATCTGCCTTACGAAAGCATCCTGTTTTTCAGCTTCCTCATCACATCGGTCAACACTCAGCCAGAGGTTAGGACGGTCAAATCCTCGCACAATGACGCGGGGATTGTGCATTCCTAAGCGCTGTACAATTTCCTCTCGTACAGGCGGAGAAGCGGTCGCGGTAAGCGCTAGTACGGTGGGGTGCCCCAATGCCTCAATTATGGTATCTAAGCGAAGATAAGCAGGTCGAAAATCGTGTCCCCACTCGCTAATACAGTGCGCTTCGTCAATGACAAACAAAGACGGTTTCGTTTGCAACTGATCGAGCGTATCAGGATTATCAAACTGCTCTGGAGCGAGAAACAAAAACTCCAGCTGTCCCTCATTCCATTGTGCGAAAGCGGCTTCTCGGTCTGCCAGTGAGATTGTTGAGTTAATCACAGCAGCCGCACCGATGCTTTCTTCTTCTTCTGCAATGGCATCCAACTGATCTTGCTGCAAGGCGAGCAACGGCGAAATCACAATTGTTGAACCCGGAATTTGAGCGGCTGTCAGTTGGTAGATTGCCGATTTTCCAGACCCGGTTGGCATTACCGCTAACGTATCGTGCCCTTCGAGAATTGATGCGATCGCGGCTTCTTGTCCCGGACGCAAATCGTCGTATCCTAAGCGATCGTGAGCGATTTTTTGAATTGAAACGCGCTTTTGTTTTTTCGCCATTGTTGATGAGAGAGAGCAAGTCCGCTATTAGACACGAAAGATCCCCTCTTCCCTTTACGAAGAGGAGATCACATTGAATCGTTGTTGAATCGTTTTGAGCGAATTGGGAATCTTTAGAAGTGGCGGGCTAATCGCGCAATCCACCCAGCAAGGCTAGACCGCCAAGAGCTGCGATCGCCAGCGCTCCAAATGCAGCAACCGGACTCTTATCAATCTTGTCTAGAAAACTAGGAATTTCAAAACCCTTAAAGTCACCTTCTACGCGATCGTAGCCCGGAATTGGGTCATACAAATTGTTTGGATCTTCTGCTTTAGGGTCGGTAGTCTTTTGCCCTGCAAATCCGATGGCTAATAGCATTGCATCCGTTAATGCAGGAGACACTTTATGTACAACATCGATAATTCGACCAATATCACCCACAATATAATCGCGGACCTGATGCTCAGATGCATACAGAATCGCTTCGGACACCAAACTCGGATTGTAGTAAGGCGGTACACCCGTAGGCTTGACACCTAATTTTGTCTTGCCTTTATTGTAGAACGGCG
Organism: Myxacorys chilensis; assembly: GCF_059505265.1. Taxonomy (NCBI): domain Bacteria; kingdom Bacillati; phylum Cyanobacteriota; class Cyanophyceae; order Leptolyngbyales; family Leptolyngbyaceae; genus Myxacorys; species Myxacorys chilensis. The sequence goes on from NZ_JCACKG010000149.1 coordinate 21,512, forward strand.
TATTGATTACCGCAGGCAAAATATTCGCCACGTTAATCTGATAGCCTTCGTGCTTCAACTCTAACCGCATCGCGTCTAGAAACCCTTCTACACCATGCTTAGAAGAGGAATAAGGGCTTTGGAACGGCAGCGATCGCCGCGCTTCAACCGAGGTGATGTGAATGAGTGAACCGCGACCTTCCCGCTTGAGGTGAGGCAAAGCTGCCATTGCGCCATAGACTTGCCCCATCAGGTTTACATCGATCACCCGCTTGAATTCCTCAGGCGTAATTGAATCAAACGTGGCAAACATTCCCGTCGCTGCAGTGTGGACCCAAGTATCCAATCGACCAAAGCGCTCGACAGTTTTATCGGCAACTGCTTTGACTTGTTCAAAATCGGCAACATCCGCCGGAACTGCAATCGCTTCTCCGCCTGCTCTAGAAATTTCTTCGACGAGGGTTGCTAGTCCTTCTTTGCTCCGAGCGGAGACGACTACTTTTGCACCCTTCTGAGCGAACTTTAAGGCGGCATCTCGTCCAATGCCACTCGACGCGCCAACAACGGCGACAACTTGTTGATCAATTGGCTTCAAATTCATTATCTTCTTGTTTCTTCAGTGACGTAATTTCTGTTTGCTTAACTTTTGCGTAGCTATAGACTTAGCATTGGACTCAGTATTCATTCATCTTCGGCAAGGTTTCGTCTCTCAGCATAATCTTCTGAAGAGGTTGGTTCTAGTTCCCAGCGACGCTCATCGCGTTGTTCTAAAATGTCGTTGGTATGCAGAAAGTTAGCGTCATCCATTTCTAGACCGACTGCTTTTCCCAAATTATCGACGATATCCATATCAGGGGTTGAAACCGTTCCACCAACCGACTCATCGCCCACAGCATTAGCTTGTTCGTAGTTGGCATCAATATCACCACCCGTCAGCTCTGGGGTGGCTTCGTTCATTTCTTCGGCGCGATTTCGCATCGTCCGGCCCCCTATGTTGTAGCCCGGAAGCTCGTGGACGCCAGTTCCGTAAGACTCTGTGATTTCTTGAGGTAGTTCTTCGCCGTTCTCATCGAATGTACCGTCGATCTCTGCTGCGTTAGCATCTGCCTCATCTTCTACGTCACCGCCCAAGTTGTGAAGAGAGGATTCTAAATCAGTGTCATCCGTGGGATTTCTGGAGCCAGAACTATCCCGGCTATAGCCTGCGTTAGTCATAATTAGTACCTCTCTATCCAAGACGGTTGAATTTCGTTTTTTCTTAGTTACCTGAACGGTAGCGATTTTAAGAAAGTATCAAATCTTCACATAGGCAGATCAGGGCGCTCTGCGGCGGGAATCCGTCGTAAGAGCGAGGACGGCTTATCACTCTAGAGTGAGGGGTGCGATCGCAAGAAATTCTACGCTGAACAGTGCTGCATAAGAAACCATGCTCTGCGTCACAGCATTCAACGCGGTGCAGTTTGCTAAGAGTAAGCATTCATAAAAGATTTTAGAAACCAAATTAAAGACTAAGGAGAAATGGTGATGACGACCCAGACAGAGACAAAACGAGTTGCAATTCTGATTGAGCAAGGCGTTGAAGATGCAGAATTTCAGATTCCCTACAATGCGCTGAAGAAAGCTGGAGCTAATGTAGTCGTCCTTGGCTCTCGGACTAATGAAGAGTACAAAGGTAAGCAGAATAAGGTGGCGGTCAAGGCTGATGCCACAACGACTGAAGCGATCGCAGCCGATTTCGACGCGGTGATCATTCCGGGTGGACAAGCACCGGACAAGATGCGGACGAACATGAACACCGTCAACTTTGTCAAAGAGGCGTTAGACGCGGGCGTTTTAGTAGCGTCCGTGTGCCACGGCCCTCAAGTTCTAATCGAAGGTGACATGCTAGAGAATGTTCGAGCAACGGGGTTCCGAGCCATTCGTAAAGATATGCAGAATGCTGGAGCCGTCTTTGTTGACGAGCCATTAGTCATCGATGACAACTTAATTACCTCTCGCCGTCCGGGAGATTTGCCAATTTTTACAACAGCAATTCTTCAATACTTAAACCTCAGTGTTCCGGACACTAGCTTGCCGAACGTAGCTGATGCTGATGCAGGCTGGTGGAAGCTGGGCGAAGAGTGGGGCGGATCGAGCAAGAGCGAAATTGTCCAAGCGATTAACACCGCGATCGCGGGAGAGCGCTACAGTCTCGAAGCCTTTCAACATTATGTCGATAACGCATCGGACGAAGCGATGCGCGAACTCTTTCACGAAATTTGTGCTCATAAACAGCAGCATATTCAATTGCTAGAATCGCGTCTAAACGTATTAGGAGAGAAGCCGTCTCTAACCGCCGCAATTAGCAATTTCTATGCTGATGTCAAAGCATTCTTCCAAAATAACCGCAGCAATATTGATGTTTTGCGTCGGGCACTGGGCGATATGCAAACAGGCGTTGTCGATGTTTATGGCTTGCGTAACAAGCTTACCGATCCGGCGACCGTTGACATTTTCGATCAGATGGAAATTGTGCTCGCTAGAGATGAAGCTCGCGTTGCTGAGATGTACAAAGATCGCCTAGGTGATCGCGCCCCCCAATCTCCGCAGCCGTCGAGCAGTCCTTCGGTTACAGCGGGATAGGACTAGCAACCAATTAAAAGCGGATGAAACGGATGATTCATTTTAGGGAAGTCACCCGTTCCTCATCCAATGTTGCTTTACGCATTTAGGTAATTTTTAGAGGAATTCAACATGGAAACTGAGTCTAATAAAATCACGAGTTCTACCGATGCTCAGCAGGCAGGCGTGTCGGACACCGAAAAGTGGGCCTCGATTATCGGAGGCGGTGCGATGGTGTTAGCTGGACTGCAACAGCGATCGCTGCGGGGAATTTTAACCGCGATCGCAGGTGGCGGTCTTGCTTATCACGGCGCAACGACTGACAAAAGCTTAACGGATAAGGTAGGTGATGCAGTAGGAGTACACAAAGCGATCAAAGTCGAAAAGACAGTCACCATCAACAGATCAGCCGAAGAGTTGTACAACTACTGGCACGACTTTGAAAGGTTGCCGACGTTTATGAAGCACCTCCAATCTGTGACGGTACAAGATGCTCGTCGCTCTCATTGGGTCGCAACCGCACCGCTAGGACAAACAGTGGAGTGGGACGCTGACATCATCAATGATCTGCCCAACCATCTAATCGCGTGGGCATCGCTTGAGGGAGCAGATGTTGATAATTCTGGGTTCGTCCGCTTTCAACCTGCACCCGGAAATCGGGGTACTGAAGTTAAGGTCGTTTTGGAATACAATGTTCCTGGCGGGACGCTAGCCGCTGCCGCCGCTAAGCTATTTGGTGAAGAACCAGAACAGCAAATTGGCGACGAACTGAATCGCTTCAAACAACTGATGGAAGCAGGCGAGATTGCTACAACTGACGGACAACCCAGAGGTTAAGAATCATTTCAACCACATCAATAATTTGGAGCGAAACAATTTATGCGAGCCGTTTGCTGGCACGGTGCTAACGATGTACGGGTCGAAACTGTACCTGATCCAAAAATTCTTAATCCCCGTGACGCCATCTTAAAGATCACAGCCACCACTATTTGCGGCTCTGATCTGCACATCTATGATGGCTACATTCCTTCGATGCAACCGGGTGACATCATTGGTCATGAGTTCCTGGGAGAAGTGGTTGACGTCGGTCAAGAAGTCAGGACACTGAAGCGCGGCGATCGTGTGGTCACCTCTTCTATTATTGGTTGCGGACAGTGCTATTTTTGCAAACATCAAGAATGGTCGTTGTGTGATAACTCCAATCCCAATGGCTGGATGCAAGAGCCTTTGTTTGGTCACGGAACGGCTGGTATCTTTGGCTATTCACACCTGTTTGGTGGCTATGCAGGCGCTCAAGCAGAATATGTGCGAGTGCCGTTTGCCGATTACGGATGCGTCAAAGTTCCAGACGGATTGAGCGATGAGCAAGCCTTACCCGTCTCAGATGCGTTTCCTACGGGCTATATGGGGGCCGATCTTTGCAACATCAAGCCTGGAGATGTGATTGCGGTTTGGGGCGCAGGCCCAGTCGGGCAATTTGCTATGCGGAGTGCTTATTTGTTGGGTGCAGAACGAGTCATTGCGATCGACAGAATTCCTGAGCGGTTGGCGATGGCAAAAAACAACAGCAAAGCTGAAATTATCAACTACGAAGAGGTTGATGCAGGAGAAGCGCTAAAAGAAATGACAGGCGGCAGAGGACCAGACGCTTGTATTGATGCCGTCGGGTTAGAGGCACATGGAACCGGCTTAATGGGCTTCTATGACGAAGCTAAACAAGCCGTTCGACTTGAAACCGATCGTCCTCATGTACTCCGACAAATGATCGTAGCGTGTCGCAAAGGCGGCACACTCTCCATCATGGGAGTGTATGCAGGCTTTATCGACAAAATGCCAATAGGTGCAGCCTTTAACAAAGGATTAAAGATCAACATGGGCCAAATGTACGGACAAAAGTACATGCCTAGATTGCTTGAACATGTTGTGAATGGTGATGTTGATTCGTCTGATGTGTTTACTCATCAGATGCCTCTTACCGAAGCCAAACAAGCTTACGAAATGTTTAAGCACAAGCGGGATAACTGCATCAAGGTGCTGCTGAGGCCCTGATGTTGCCGAAACAGATGTCTTGTCTGTTAAACAACAGATTAAGACATCTTAGTGGCTGATTCTGTGTTGCTCATTTAATCTTCAACTCGTACAACTTATCAAAACCTATAACTTACTAAAATCAATGACTCAACTACGCAGAACTCTAATCGTTCTGTTAACCAGTGTGTTTCTGTTTGTTGGCATCCTGTTTAGCACGAGCGCTTATAGCCTCGCTGCCATTACCCCTTCTGAAGCTAAAGATATTATCCGAGAGTCGAACAGTCCTCAAGAAGCAGGCGCAAAGCTGAGAGCTTCAGACTCTTCTGAGAAACTTCGCAATCACGAGACGTTGAACACGGCAAAAGAAGTGAGAGAGCGGGTAGAGGCTGGCAAGCCTGATCGTAGAGATCCGCTCATTAGCAACACCCAAAACAAACTTGAAGAAATCGTTGGGAACGTCAAGGAAAAACTCCACCTTGATGAGCCTACTCCCTAGAGTACAAAAGATTTTGGAAACGATACTAAGGGTAAAGCAAACGAGGTTTTAGGCAACTCTAACGATTAATTTAGGTGTCACTAGAAAGATCAGTCAAGGATCCAGGTCTACTAGAAGGTAAATTACAGGAGAAATTAAAATAGATGAAAGCAGTTTGTTGGCATGGATCAATGGATGTTCGAGTAGATACGGTTCTTGATCCTAAGATTTTGAATCCTCGCGACGCCATTATCAAAATTACGTCTACAGCGATTTGTGGTTCTGACTTGCACCTGTACGATGGTGTGATCCCAACCATGCAATCGGGTGACATTTTAGGGCACGAGTTCATGGGCGAAATCGTCGAACTGGGTTCTGATGTAAAGAACTTGAGTATTGGCGATCGCGTAGTTGTGCCGTTTACGATCGCTTGCGGCAACTGCGCTTTCTGCCGCCGCGATAAGTGGTCGTTGTGTGACAACTCTAACCCCAATCAATTCATGGCAGAAGCGCTTTATGGCTATTCTGCGGCAGGGCTATTTGGTTATTCACACCTGTTTGGCGGCTACGCTGGCGGTCAGGCAGAATATGCTCGTGTACCTTTTGCCGATACAGGTTTGTTTAAAGTTCCTGAAGGACTGACGGACGAGCAAGTTTTATTCCTAACTGACGTTTTCCCTACCGGGTACATGGCAGCCGAAAACTGCGATATTCAGCCTGGAGACGTGGTAGCGGTCTGGGGTTGTGGCCCAGTTGGGCAGTTTGCCATCCGCAGCGCTTATATGCTGGGAGCCGAGAGAGTGATTGCGATCGATGAGGTTCCCGAACGTATGAAGATGGCGAAAGAGCAGTGCGGTGCAGAAGTCATCAACTTTAAAGAGGTCGATGCAGGCGAAGCGCTGAAGCAAATGACCGGAGGACGTGGGCCTGATTCTTGTATTGATGCGGTTGGCCTCGAAGCTCATGGTGCTGGGGTAGATTCGCTCTACGACATGGCAAAACAAGCCGTTCGATTAGAAACCGATCGTCCAACGGCGCTCCGGCAAATTTTGGTCGCGTGCAGCAAGGGCGGAACTGTCTCAATTCCGGGCGTATATGGCGGACTGTTGGACAAAGTTCCGTTTGGGGCAGCGTTTAGCAAAGGTTTAACCATGAAAATGGGTCAAACTCATGTTCATAAATATTTGCGCCCTCTGATGGAGCGAATTCAGAACGGGGACATTGATCCCTCTTTCATCATCACGCATCGTTTTGCGCTGGAAGATGCTCCCAAAGGATACAAGATATTCAAGGAGAAAAAAGAGGACTGTATCAAAGTTGTGCTGAAGCCGTAAATTTAGATATTAAACTTGGCGAAGCCAATTGCAGATAGGGATGTTTAACACAACGTCCCTATCATTGTTTTAAACACTGAATTGAAACATAGGAGGTCTGAGGTGACTAATCGGGACAGTAATCCAAATCGGTTGTGGCTCAGTATCTTTATGATGGGTATCGTTTTGCTGATTGCGGCAATTCTGTTTCTTCCGACCAGAAGCGCTCTGCAACTTTCCATCCTTGCCCTTAGCATGATTTTGTTCGTCATCTCTGGCCTGATTGGAGCAGCAAGACCCTAACTGCGTCCCGTGATAGACAGTCCTTCTACAATCACGGAAGGGGTATGACAAGACCCATTCCAATCTGCGTCTCCACCCATCTCAACTAAACTTTTTAGCGCCGTGTAGACGCTTCCCGAAAGCATCGTGTCTTTCACGCGACCGACGATTTGACCGTTCTGCACTCGGTAGCCCAAATCGACGTTGATGGAAAATTCACCCGAAATTCCGGCCCCGCTGCCCAGCATTTGATCAAGAATTAACCCATTCTCCAACGTTGCAATTAGCTGATCGAGCGACTTCGACCCCGGTTGAATCAAGAGATTAAACAATCCTGGTGTAGGATAGCTGCCCAACCCTGATCGAAAGCCATTGCCTGTTGTGCCGCTTCCCAAGGTTTTACCGACGGTGCGATCAGTGTAGAACAATTGCAGCACACCGCGATCGATAAATGTAATTGGTCGCGTTGGCGTTCCTTCATCATCAAATGGACAGCTAAACGGCCCGGAGGTAGGTTGCTGTGAAATGGTGATGGCATCTGAAGTTACTTGTTGTCCTAAGCGATCGCTCCAAGGAGATGCCCCTTCGATCACCTGCTTCCCGTTTAATGCTGCTTGCACAGTGCCCCACAGCATATCTGCTGCCTTAGAGGTGAACAAAATCGGCACTCGCCCAGTTGGAGTCGAGGTGTTCTCTTTTGCCCACTCCAACCGGCGCAAAACCTGCTGTGCGATCGCGTCGGGATTCAAGCTGCCCCGCTCAGTTTGTCCATCGCCTACATTAAGAAAGTCATCTCCGCGCACCCATTCCACTTCTAAGTAGCCGCTCAAGGTGGTGTCGGTGTAGCCACAATCTAGCCCGTTGGAGTTGATCAATCGAGTGGTTTCGGCTTCGCACTCCCACCCGCCGCCACAGAGAACTTCTGGAAAGCGATCGCGCACGAGTTCGATCGATTGTTTTCCCCATTCGACTAAAGTTTCGACCGTAACGGCGTCACCCACATCTGGATAAATTTGTTTTGAAGCGGGAGATAGTTCAATTTCCTCGGATTCATTCAGGTCACTAATCGCGATCGCGCGATCCACAAGGGCTTGAGGCTCGACATCTCCATACGCCACTGCCAAACCCGGACGCCCTCTTTTCCAAAGCCTGAGTGCTGTTCCTTCTGCCTGAGCGCTTTCGAGTTGTTTGAGCCGATTGGCTTCAAAATAAACGGGACGCGAGAGCGATCTCGACTGAAAGACTTCTGCGGCTTCTGCGCCCGATCGCAGCGCTAACGCTAACAGTTGTTCGGATAGAGTGTGTTGAGCATCGCTAGAAGTCATAAAAAATTCTCAGAGCAAACGCTGGAACGAAAAATGAGAAATCCCATTTCATCAAACCATGATTCGATTCCCCTATTTCCCCGATTTTAAGGAATGGTCTAGATTTTTGTGGAGGATGCTAAGTTGATGTCTTGCAGTAACCAAAATCCTGCGAAGGCTTCAACATCAGGGCTGGTTTGAATCGCGAGAAAGTGAACGCCGTTTGCTTGGTGTTTGGCAATCTCAAACTGTTCGGCTTCAGGTTTGGTTTGTTTATCTAAACTTGTGAGAAACCAGCGATCGCTGATTCCGGTTTCCAGCAGCAGTCGGTTGGGCAAGGCTGGATCAAATTTGACATCTGCGAGTTCTAGTCCTGACAGCCAAGCGGCCATTGTTGTAGCGCGAGACGAGTAGATGATCAGTCCCGATACAGGAGTTTCTGCGTCCAGTTGGGCGAGCGTTAGTGGAAACGCTTCTCCAAACTCGATTGACCAGTCATTCATCTCGTGCAAGGCACTTGCGGGTAAGGTGGCAAATATCCATTTCTGACCCGTTAAGGCATCCGGTAAGGGCTGCGGGGGAGTGACAGGGAAGGCCACGGATGGAGTGGCAGCCGCCTGATAACCAGGATGCTCTGGATAAACCGTGAGCAAGCGATCGTGCAGCCATACATTGAGCGCGTAGGTACGACGGCTCAGGTAAGCGGGGACATTTAATTCTTTGCAGGCCGTCATGATCATATTATTCATGGCCTGTCGAAAGAATCGGATTTTATCGGGCGGACTCGGAGCACGAGATATCGCTTCTTCGATCGCACTTGTCAGCCAAATTGAATTGACCTGGGAACTGGAACAGTACTCCGAAAATCGAAATAAGGTTTCGGGCTGAGCATCCACAGTGGTCGGGCTTTCGCAGATTAACACTTCCCAAACTTTTTTCTTTTGCTCATCCAAAATTGGACGAGAGTAGTAATCGAGTTCCCAAATCGTAGTCATAGGTTAAAAGCGGGGGTGTCTTATAGCAATCCTATTGCTATTGGGTGATGGAAGTGCAATTTCTACAAGGCGATCGCAGCTTAGCTGACCACGATCACAACTTCGAGTATTAATCAATTGTTAAATAGTAGAGCGTTAAGTAGCAGAAATCGAAAGCAATGAGCGTTTTATAGAATCTTTTCTCCGCTGGACAAGGCTGAGAGTATATACCACACTTGAGCCTTTTTTTCTACACTGAAAATGAGGTTGTATTAAAGGACGGAACAATGATAGAAGGTGAACAGTCAGTATTTCTACAGTTGAAAAACGTTTTTTGGTTACTACTCCAGGCGAGATTAGCAGCTAGTACCTGACAAAACTGTAACGAAATTCGACTGAACATCAGGGTTTGCTTTGAAACGCGAAATCAGATTGAAGTAGGTAGAAAGCAACAATGGTGTTCGAGCAAATCGTCAGCATTTACAAGCTGTACGCTTGGGTCTTTTTGACCTTTACAGTTGTTGAGCTGGTAGTTCCAATCAAGCGGCATTCCGCTAAAAGTTACTTGATAGGTGTTCTATCGCAACTAGCATATTTTGCATGGACAGCTGTGTTTCTAATGGTGGTGTCCAAGATAAACATGCCAAGTCTGCTACATTTCAACGTGCAGTATTTAGCAAGCGACAACCGTTTTCCTGTCATCGCTCTCAAATCTTTTGTTCTTCCCTGTCTGCCATTTCTGCTGTTTGACTTCTTCTACTACTGGTTTCATCGTTTACAGCATCGCTCTAGGCTACTGTGGCGGTTTCACCGTCTGCACCACTCGCACACCGAGATGAACATCTGGAATCATGTGAACCACCCGCTAGAGCAGCCTCTAGAATGGGTGTTTATTGTCATTCCTTCAACGCTATGCGTCCGGCTGATTTTGCCCGATACTGGTACGCTAGGACTCTTTCTAGGAGTGTGGGGGATTATAATCCACTCCAATTGTCGAGTTGTAATGCCGGGGCTGCGGCATGTGCTAACGACAACGATGCATCACCGAATTCATCACAGTCGAGAACCTCAACACTACGATCGTAATTTTGCGTCAATCTTTCCACTCTACGATCGACTGTTCGGTACATTTACTTGGACAGACAAGTTTCCTGAAACAGGGCTTTAGCTGTAAGGCCTATTGCGGCTATACGCTGATCGTGGGAAGCCCACTGAAACGGTTTATAAAAATGAAACAGTGCCCGTGGAGACGTTGAACAGGCACTGTTCGAGAAAGCGATCGCAAGGCAAACTGCTCTATTGCCTAACTGCCTAGCAAGTTTTTCCGGGCACGATCTTGCCGCGATTCTGCCTCTTCCATCACCGTTGCCAAATTCTCCACCATCTCGCCCGGATGGTTCTCTAGCACTTTGGTTGACAACGAGATCCGACCTCTACCTTCATCGAGATCGACAATCATCGCCTTGATCGGCTGACCGACTTCTAAGAGAGCTGGAAGCGATGGGATGAACTTTTGACTGATTTGATTGATGTGCAGCAATCCGGTCGTGCCGTCAAACTCAACGAACGCACCAAACGGTTTGAGACTCGCGACTTTACCTTCAATAAGTTGTCCGGCTTCGAGTTGGCTGAAGTTTTGAGCGCGAGCCGCGAGACGGTTAGATAAAACAATTTTGTTGCGATCGCGATCCAATTCTAAAAAGGTCACGGTCAGAGTTTGGCCTTTGAGGGCTTCTAAGTTCTCTCGCTCGACGAGGTGCGATCGCGGAATAAATCCTCGCAATCCTAAAACATCAACGGTTACACCACCTTTATTCATGCCCGTGACGCGCACCTGTACGCTTTGGTTGCTGTCTTGCATTTCTGCCAAGCGCTCCCAAATTTTTCGATACTCAAGCTGACGTAGCGAGATTGTTACCTGCCCATCTTCATTCTGTTCACGAACAATCAGGAACTCTCGCTCTTCCTGCAACGGCAGAATCGTTGAGACATCCGCCACTTGCCGAACACTCGCCTCTTCAACGGGTAAAAATGCTGGAGACTTTCCCCCAATATCGACCAATGCGCCACCGCTTTCATAGCTGTATGCTTTTCCTGTCACAACCTGACCCTTCTGAAACTGATAGTCGTGTTGCTCAAGCGCTTTGGCGAAATCTTCCATCGAGAAGGAAGCGTCGGGGGACTTAGATTGCATTGATTTTTCCATGACGAACAATTGAGATGCTTTTGAAGCACATTTGTCAACATCCAGTGTAGTACGCGCTTAGAGATTGGGAACGAAGAATTCATCCTGCAGCCCAATCAGAACATGCCCCCTTAACCTTGCTTCATAAATCTTTCTAAGGAGCGATGTGGCGCTATTATTCAGTCGTAGACGATATTGAAAGAGCTAGTGTATGCGACCTTCGCCATGAGACTTAAAACTGGAATTCGCCTGCTAAAAGACACAGTTCAGGAATGGAATGAAGATAACGTTCCGATGCTGGCAGCAGCACTAGCCTACTACACTGTATTTTCGTTAGCGCCCTTACTGCTGATTGCGATCGCGATCGCGGGTGCATTCTTAGGCGAAGAAGCCGCACGGGGAGAAGTCGTCACTCAGCTTCAAGGCATCGTTGGAAAACCTGCCGCAGACGCCATTTCTGCTCTGATTGATAATGCGAATAAACCTAATTCGGGCGGTACGATCGCAACGATCATTAGCGTTGCGATCTTGCTATTTGGTGCATCTGGCGTATTTGGACAACTTCAGATGGCACTAAATATCATCTGGGGAGTGAAACCTAAGCCTGGACGAGCGGTAAAGAGTTTTATTCAATCCCGCTTTTTATCGTTTGCAATGGTGCTAGTAATCGGATTTTTGTTACTTGTTTCATTAGTTTTTACGGCAGTATTGTCTCTCATCAGCAATTACTTTGGTAATTTTGTTCCTGGTTTTCTAATTGTTGGAAAAATTCTTAATTTCGTTATCTCTTTTGGAGTAATTACTTTTCTATTTGCAGCCATTTATAAGTTTCTTCCCGATGCAAAAATTCCTTGGAGCAATCTTTGGGTCGGGGCAGCGGTCACTGCAATATTGTTCAACCTCGGCAGGTTTCTAATTGGGCTTTACCTAGAAAATGGTGGTGTCAGTTCTAGTTATGGTGCGGCGGGGTCGCTGGTCGTCATTCTAATTTGGGTGTTCTATTCGGCTCAGATTCTGCTGCTTGGAGCAGAATTCACGCAAGTCTACTCCAAATATCGAGGCAAGCCAATTCAACCGTCGAAATACGCAGTTCCGACCTCACGACCCGATGCCTAAACCGAACGCTCAATCACGCCCCCACCAAGCAGTACTTCCCCGTCATACCAAACGGCAGCTTGACCCGGAGTAATACTAAACTGCGGCTCATCAAACACAACTCGCACCCGCCCCGCTTCAAGCGGAATTACGGTCGCTGGGGTGGCGGCCGAGCGGTAGCGAATTTGCACTTCGGCTTTGATTGGGGCAGTAGGCTGAGCAATCGACACCCAGTTGACGCGCTGCACAGTGCAATCTGGGCGAAACGCCGCATCCCGCTCTCCTACGATGACTTGATTCTTCAACGCATCTAAACCAATCACATAAAGCGGCTCGCTGTGGGCTATCCCAAGTCCTTTGCGCTGTCCAATCGTGTAATGATGCACGCCTTCATGCTGACCGAGGACAGTTCCGGCGCGATCGACAATTTCACCATTTTGAGGCGTGATGTACTTGTCAAGAAATGCCCGCATCGAACCGTTTGCCTCAACCAAGCACAAGTCTTGACTTTCGGGCTTTTCTGCTGTGTGCAAGCCAAACTCACCCGCCATTTGGCGCGTTTCGGTTTTGCGCGTTTCTCCCAACGGAAACACCACATGAGCCAGAATTTCTTGGCTGAGATCGTATAAAAAGTAGGTTTGATCTTTCGAGCGATCCACGGCTCTGAGAAGTTGGTGGCGTCCGGTTGCCGGATCAAACCGAGTCCGGGCGTAATGACCTGTCGCGATCGCATCAATGCCCAACTGCTCACGAGCATACTTCAGCATCGGGCCAAATTTGACGGCTTTGTTGCACTGCGAACACGGCAAGGGCGTAATCCCGTCTCCATAGCCAGACACCAAATAATCGACAATATTTTCTTGAAACACATCGCGAGTATCAACAATGTGATGCGGAATACCCAGTTCTTCGCAAAGCCTAGCGGCATCTACCATGCCTTCTGAGCAGCACTGTCCCTTGCCCTTCATCAACCAGAGGGTCATGCCTTCGACCTGATAGCCTTGGTCATGTAGAGTAGCAGCAGCAACAGAACTATCGACTCCACCAGAGAGTCCAACCACGACTTTGTTCATGGAAACCGAGAGAAAGAAAATATAGCTCTAGGCTAACACTGTTCGTTGAGGGTTGAATGAGGGATGCTAGCGGCAAGCCTGTGCAAGAAAGCGCCAATTCTAGCGAAATGAATTAGCCGTAGGAAGCACAGAGAAAAAAGTTGCTGAATTAAGGGCTAATGTCCGTGTTACACTGCCGCTAAAATTTCATTGTGACGTTGTTTACTGAATCGGGGCAAAAACCATGGGGTGTGGGAGACAGGTATTAAGGGCGGTTCCGTTAGGAGTGCGCTTGACAGGGGTAACGGTTTGTATGGGTGTAGCACAGATTGGTCTAGCACAGCCGCCAGCCGTCGCGCAAACGCTGCCACCCCCCCCTGTTCTAGTTCCCGCTCAGCCCAACAGTTACCCGCCCCCTCAAACCTATCCACCCCCTCAAACCTATCCCGTGCCCGGAGAACGAGTTTATAGTCCGCCTAGCGGAAGCTACTCGCAGCCGACAGTTGGACAATACCGGGTTTACGTTGATAGCAGTGATCCGTATCTGTTGCAGCAAATTAAAACGTTTGAACCCGGCGCGTTTTTTCAAACTCTTGGAGGGCGGCGCGTGATTCAGACAGGCACGTATAACAGTGAGGCAAATGCCCGTCAGCAGGTGGCTTTGCTTGCCTCTCAAGGGATAAGAGCGAGCATTACGACCCAATCAGGAGGGCAAATTCCCGGTGGAGGGGAAAGCCCGAGTGGGTATTACGCGATCGTACCGGGATCTCAAAATGAACTACCTAGATTGCGCGATCGCGCCATTCAGTTGGGTGTCTCTCGAACGGCAATCCGGCTGCGCGATCGCCCGATTGGTCCTCATATAGCCGTAGGTCCTTATGCCACTCGCAGTGATGCTGAAATTGTGAAGCAGTTTCTGCGCGATCGTCAGTTTGATGCGCGAGTTTTTTACGGTCGTTAAATCAACTGAGCAGCTATCCATCCAATTCCCAACCCCAACCAAGCAACCAGCGTCAGCATAATTAGAGCCTGAATGTTGTTGAATTCTGCTGTTTGAATGTCAAGCCGTGCTAATGACTCAGCCGAGAAGACCATGAAGAACGGCAGGAATATCTTGAACCAGTTGAGCAAGATTGAAGCAAAAGCAGCCGCTCCGATTAAAAACGTGAACGCAACAGTGTCTGAATTAAACCACCTGATCAGCATGCGTTGCAGTCCCCGAATCGGACTCATCATCAAGATGGCTAGAACAAGTCCCCATACGATCGCGATTCCAAATATCACAGGAGAATGAACGGATAGAATAAATTTACCAAAAATGGCATAGGCTACCAGTAATAGCGACAGCGAGAGCCAAGGACATCTTCTACAGATTGAAATCATAGGTTGAAAACGAGAGGCGTGACCAATTCATTAGTAACACGTTAACTCCCAACGTTAAGGCGTGCAGATCGTCGATTTCAGATTTTCGCGGCGATTATTTTTTACAACTGTTTAGGAAACCTAGACCACTCGGTTTTGGCGAATACATTCTGCGTACCAGCGATAACTAGATTTTGGGATTCGCTGCTGCGTTTTGTAGTCGATGTATGTGATGCCAAATCGTCGATCGTAGCCGTAAGACCATTCAAAATTATCCATCAAACTCCAGACGAAGTATCCTTTGATCGGATAGTGCTCGACAGCCGCCCGATGAACACTCTGAAGATAGTGACGTAAATACAAAACCCGATCAAGATCAATGATTTCACCCGAAGGTTTTACTTGATCTTGAGCCGCACAACCATTTTCAGTAATGTAAATCGGTAGATCCGGGCGATTCATCGTTTCGCTAACATGACGAATCCCCCAGTACAAGCTCTCTGGAACAAGCTGTAGCCAAGGCATATTCAGCGCGGGATAAGCTTTTGGAAAGTTGAGCCACTCACAGCCTTGCCAGTTATCGGCGGCACGAATGTAGGTTCCTGTATAAATATTGAGACCTAAAAAATCAAGGGGTTGATGAATAGTTTTCAGATCACCATCTTGAACATCCGGTGCATCGCTTCCAAGTTGTTCTAACAACGCGGGATGATATGCTCCCGTTAATGCTGGGTAAATCATTCCACCATTGCCACAGTGGTACGGAAAAGCTCGCTTTGCCGCTTCAATATCCTCTGCTGATTCGGTGAGCGGAACCGTGATTCCGAAGTTATCGACCAAAGCAATTTGCGCCTTTGTCGATGCCGCTCGGATTGCTTGACATCCTAATCCATGTGCCAACAGTGCATGATGGGATGTTTGCCAAACGTCTTTTTGAGATTTCACACGAGTTCCGGGCGCATGTTGAGGCGTTTTGCCCACGGCATATCCCATGTGTGTAAAACAAGAGATTTCGTTGAGCGTCATCCAGTTTGTAATGCGATCGCCCAATCGACTCACGACTGCTGTTGCATAGTCCGCGAAGTCTTGCGCCATTTCTCGACTGCGCCAAGAACCGTATTTTTGCTCCAACGCCGCCGGACTATCCCAATGAAACAGCGTCGCGTAGGGGGTAATGTTATGTTTGAGCAAGCGATCGACCAATCGCCTATAGAAATCAATTCCAGCCTCATTCACCTTGCCTCGACCATCGGGAATAATGCGGCACCAAGAGAGGCTGAAGCGATAATTCTGGATGCCCAAATCTTTCATCAGCTTGATGTCATCTTCGTAGCGGTGGTAATGGTCACACGCGATCGCGCCCGTATGTCCTTTTACCGTCCGTCCGCGAGTCGCGCTAAAGGTATCCCACACACTCGGCTTGCGTCCGTCTGTTTCAGTGGCTCCTTCAATTTGATAGGCAGCCGTCGCTGCGCCCCACTGGAAGTCTTTTGGAAATTGATAGCTTGTCATAGCGAATCTAGTTTTTACGGTGAGCGCGGGTTTGAATGAGGAGCGCGATCGCAATTACAATCGACGGAGACAGGACAGCAATCAATACAGTAGTCAACGTTGGTGCAACGTTGAGAAACGGAGCAAGATATTTGATAGCGATCGAGAGTGCTAATGAGGGAAGAACCACTTTGAGAATAAAAATAAACGTATCCATTTTGATTTTGGTGAACCATCTCGAACCTGACCGCAAATTTCTGAAGAAGTGCTAATTCCTGAAAGAGCTACTCATCTACTCTTTACTGTTCATACTATTTCTTACCCATTGCCGAAATGCTCTCAATGTTGTATTTCTCCCTACCGTTCTACTTTCTACCAAATATTGAGGAATGACTTGCGTTAATGGCAAATTTGGAAAAATCGAGCTATGTTCTGATATCTGATATCGATCGTCTTTCAAAATATTAATTTGTAGATTTTCCTGTTCAAATCGCCACAGTTCGGAAACGCCTAATGCTTGATAGAGGCGTGGATGCGTCCGAGAAGTGACATTAATTTCTAGCGCTAAGTCGGGAGGAGGATCAGTCTCCAAGTCGAACCGTCTTTTACCCCGCACTTGGGACTCGTTTTGAATATAGAAACATTGATCAGACTCAATTCCTGTCAACATGGCCTGATCTTTAAACGTTGTAGAGCCTAACGTCAAAAATTCGATATCTAGTTCTTCCAATAATGCTTTGATCAGATCTCCGATAATTTCTTTGTCTCCTTCATGAGCAGGTAGCGGTGACATAATCTCTAGAGTTCCATTATCGTAAGCCAGCCGAGAGGCACGATGTTCACCTAACTCGTCCAAAATCCGCTCAAATTCTTCCCAAGTAACATCTTGTAGCAAGACGTGCTGCCCCGGCGGAACTTCAATACGACTGAGTTCTAATAACATCTGACGCATTTTTAAAACATGTTGTTATTTTCGCTCAATCGTAATGATTCAACCATCACTGAAAGTAATGTTGTTTTTCGATTTAGAGCTTGGAGCAAGCGATCGGTCAGAGTTTGGCAAAGCCAGTCGCTTGCTCAGGAACAACACTGAGGGCTATCAGAATCATGGTTCAATTCACTCCATCCCTCACGCTCTAGCTCTCAAACGTGATTAGCGTAAACCCACTACCGCAGTTTTACGAGTTCTCTGCACGCCTCTCAAAAACATTTCTTCAGGTAGAATCTGAAATTACGTAAAAACACAGATGAGGTTTAGGTATTTGTCTGCAACTATAGTTACATAAGTCATTTCATTAGAGAGTATCAACTTTCACAGCTACCAGCCCAGTAGTGTCGCGCTACTGGGTTTTTTACTGCGCTTGGGCAGCTTCAGGAATGATATGGAGTAGAGAGCTGTAGCCAAGGCTGAGAGACGATCGCCTTGCTCAAGAATTTAGGACTTAGACAGCAATCCTTCGGAATTTGGCAGAGCGAACTGCGCGTTGGCAGCAAATTTTGGATACCTTCGGAAGAAGCTTCGCCTACGAACATAGCCAACGCCTGCGGCAACACTTTGTGAGGAATAGATTAGTTACCACTATTTGTTTTTTGCAGAGGAGTGCTGGAAGCTACATCCGTTTCATCTACTACCCAATCCGCTGCCTGTTCTGGAATAGCTAACTGCACTTGCACTGAAAGCAGAGTACAACTCCAAAAAATCGGCTACACCAAGCTCTGAAGAATCGCGTCATTTACCACACCCGGAGCTTCTGCCATGATCAAATGTCCTACGTCTGACACCGTGATGTGAGTGCTATTTGGGTGCTGATGTTGCAGCCGCGCTAACCATTTATGCCCCATCACAGGCGGGAACATCGGATCGCTGCTGCCCGTGATAATCGTAATTGGGCAAGCAAATTCGTGATGGCGTCCATCGTAGCCCCAAAATGCTTCGATCGCTTCGTAGGGGTGAGGATCAGTCGGGAGATCATGAGACCGTTCAGGCTCATCGTCTTGGGCACTACCAAGAGAATTGATTAACACGTGTGGCTGCCAACGATAGAGATTATGCCCAGCAATTCGCTCTGCGAAGTTCCAAAAGAGCGCAAAAAACTTGATCGCGGGAATTTCCCACCATGGCGTTAGATCATGCGTGCCACCTGCGATCGCAATGATGGCCCGCGTCGGATGGCGTTTTGCCCACTCCAAACCAATCGGAACGCCATAGCTATGACAACACAAAATTGGATTTTCAATCTGAAAGTGTCTCAGCAACCGCGTTAGATCGCGTCGATGTCGCCCCACCGAATAGCGCTGATAGCGCCTAGAGTCTCCATGCCCCGCCAAATCATAGGCAAGAACCGCCTGCCCAGACGCCCGCAAAAATTCCCATTGCAGCCGCCAATTGTAGCGACTGCCAAGCCCGCCGTGGATACAGACGATCGCGGGCAATCGACCCGGTGCATAAGCTACTTGCAGGGCAACGCTCCGCAGTTGAATCTGCGTTCCTGCAAGCGTGATTGGTTCCTCTATCGCTGACGAGTACGGCATAGGCACTGAGACTGGAAAAAACCGAGGCTGGGCAAAACCAGATTAGCGCTTCCGTCTCGATGAGTACGAAAGCTTGCTTCGAGGAAACAAATACCGAATTGAGGCGAGGGCACACATGATAATGATACCGACCATCAAAAGATCAAAAACCATAGGGCAACATCACAGCTTAGCGAATCTCAGGTTACTAAGTCTTAATGTACAGTTGTGGTTTGACATCCGCATGACTCTGTTATCGCGACGCTTTAACAGGCAGCAGGAGCGAGTCAATCCTAAAATGCAAAGAACTAACGTTTTGCGATCGCAGAAATGCTAAATGCTTCAGATGGCGCGATCGGTAGAGAAAATCGAAAAATACTGCCTTTGCCCAATTCACTCTCGGCTTGAATCACCCCATTTTGTAACTCGACCAATCGCTGAGAAATGGCTAAGCCGATACCCGTTCCTCCAGAGTGGCGATCGCGCGATCGATCCGATCGCCAGAATCGCTCAAACACATGAGGTAGTTCTTCTG
Organism: Myxacorys chilensis; assembly: GCF_059505265.1. Taxonomy (NCBI): domain Bacteria; kingdom Bacillati; phylum Cyanobacteriota; class Cyanophyceae; order Leptolyngbyales; family Leptolyngbyaceae; genus Myxacorys; species Myxacorys chilensis. The sequence goes on from NZ_JCACKG010000149.1 coordinate 40,702, forward strand.
GCGCAATCCCTTGTCCGGTATCCTCGACAGCAACCCAAACTTGAGCCGCCGCTTCCCACGCCCGTAGGGTGACACTGCCCTCGGGAGTATAGCGCAGCGCATTACCAATTAAATTAATCAAAATCTGTTCGACTCGCTCTGGATCAGCAAGAACGAGCGGTAGAGTTTGAGGACAGTCGAGCTTTAGACTCGGATTATCGTCTAACAGCTGATCGGAGAATTTTTGAATCAGGGAGTTTAACAACGGGTAGAGATTAAGCGATTGCAGATTGATCGGCAAATAGCCCGCTTCTGCTTTAGACAATTCTTGTAGATCATTTACGAGCCTGCGAAGCCGCGTCGTTTCTTTGGCAAGACGCTGATAAATATCAGTTGAAGGCTCGATCGTGCCATCGCTCAACCCTTCTAAATAGCCTTCCAGAACCGTTAAAGGCGTTCGCAATTCGTGGGTCAAGTCACCAACCAATTCACGGCGACGCTGTTCCACTCCTTCCAGGTTTTTTGCCATACGATTAAAACTTTGAGCCAGACGATTCAGTTCAGGAATTTCGTTCGTCGGAACCCGTTCTTCTAAACGTCCAGAGGCAAAGCGGCGAGTGATGCGTTCCATCTGAACTAAGGGTTGCATAATGCGTTTGGACACCCAATAACTCAGTGCGATCGCAGAGGTTCCTCCAACAATGACTGACCAGAACGCGCCTCGACTCCACGCCGAATCAAATCCCTCCAAAAGTTGCCGTCGGGAATAGATCAAGTTAAACCCGTACCCTTGCAGCTTTTCAAGATGCCAAATAAATAGCTGCGGAGAATAAATTTTTCCGACCACCAACAGCGTACTGATGCCCACAATCATCACGATCATGTGGGACAAAAAGAGGCGTGTACTGAGGTTAATTCTGTTCATCTAAGCCTAGGCAACGGCGTCTTCAAACTTATATCCAACGCCGATCACCGTTTTTACAAACGTCGGATTTGCCGGATCGGGTTCAATCTTTTTGCGCAGCCGAGCAATATGAGTATCGACCACGCGTTCATCTCCAAAGAAGTTACTACCCCAAAGTTTATCAATCAGTTGAGTCCGGTTCCAGACGCGACCAGGGTAACTCATAAATGTCGAGAGCAGGTCAAACTCTAGCGTGGTCAAATCTAAAGCTTCAGTGCGAGCGCCATCCACTTGACGAACCGCTGAGCGCTGGTCTAAATCCACCATAAAATTTTGAGTCCGATAGATCTGGCTCTGTCCGCCTTGACGCAGAGTTCGTCTAAGCAACGCTCGAACTCTGGCAACCAGCTCCTTGGGGCTAAATGGTTTAACCATATAATCATCGGCTCCCGTCGAAAGCCCAATGATGCGATCGAGTTCTTCTCCTTTCGCCGTCAGCATCAGAATATACGGATCTTTCAGCCCTGGCTTTTGACGGACTCTAGCGCACACTTCCAAACCATCTAAGCCTGGAATCATTAGATCCAGGATGATTAGATCAGGCTTTTGGTCTTGAAACATGGTTAGTGCGCTCAATCCGTCTCGGCAGGTGCGACAGGAGAATCCTTCTTTCTCAAGGTAAAGCTGAATCAGTTGAGCAATTTCTGCTTCATCTTCAACAATCAGAATTTCCATACATCGCGTTGAAAAGACAACACTCTAGAGTTTAACAACTCCCAGAATATGAGAAACTATTTTTGGGGAAGTACCGCTTATCAAGACCTTGCTTCTGACAAAGTAGAGTTTTATTGAGTTTTGTTAACTTTCTTAAGATTGATACAAATCGACCGATAGAATAGCGCTTAGCGCAGCATTGTTCATGACCCAGTTGGGCTTGTTTGGGAGGAGAGATGGAGTTTCTAAGTAACATTAACTTTGAAGCGATCGCACAGTTGACCCTGGTAGGCATGATTATGCTGGCAGGTCCGGTGGTGATCTTTCTGTTAGCCTTTCGCGGTGGCGATCTCTAGTAGCAATCTCTAATAGTTACAAGCGCTTTCAGTGTTTGTTGGCTTTGAGAACCCGCAACAGTGTTTGACAGAATAAACAGTTCCCCGTGAACTCAAAATTTTTACAGGTTTAAGAGAGAGTAGCTCCAAAGTCTGGTCATCACTGACCGGGCTTTTTTGTTGCTATCTATCTTGTCGAATAACAAATTCTTTGTCTCTTTGCTTGTCGCTATCCAAGCCTCTCTCCCTGTGCCTGTAGTTCTTCTTTGATTTTGGGTTTGAGCTTCTCAAATTCGTCCTTGAGGACATCTTTACTGAGCGTCGGTTTGCCGATCGCTGCCCAGGTACGACTCGTTAACGTCCATTGAAGCAACTGCGATCGCTGTATCGGCGTCATTTGCAAGGGCAGAACATAAGCGCAATGGTGCGGATCTTCGATCGCAAAAAACAGAATGTAATATTTCTCTTTATCGATCAGCAGGCGCGAAATCTTCTCGCCCTGCTCGGTTTTAAGATCCAAATAGCAGCGCAACCATCGCGGATCGGTCTCTTTGTGGTGGAGTTGGTTATACAACGCTGTAACCCATAAAATCATGGGATGAGGCGACATCGTACACAGAAAATTCTTGTAAAGCCGATTGTAGAGCTTGCCAATCTGAATGTTTTCAATCTCTTGCTGAGGCAACATCACCCAAATTGTCGCAAGCGTTTCTCGCTTGGTTTCTAGAACATGCGGAAACACAATTTGAGCCACGGGTTTGTCTTTGGGCCACGTCGTTAGTTGGCACGCTTCATCCGGTGTCAGGGCATCAGGATCGCGAGCAGGAGCAGCTACTGGGCGTCTGAGCAGCGCTTCACTAATGCGATGGCTAATTTGCCGCGTCGCACTGTAGCGCTGTTCCAACGGTTCTAAGGCTTTGAGAATATCAGCGATCGTTTGAGGACGAGCATTTACATCCTTCGCCAGACAACTCATTACCAAGTTCTCCAGCATCTTCGGCACTTTGAGATTGGGATTGATCGATTCAAACGTGCGCGGAGCTTGGAAGTGATGCGTTTTATACCAACCACCAAACGAGTGAGTATCGGCTTGGAGCGGCATTTTTCCGGTCAGCATCTCAAACAACATGACACCCAAACTATAGATGTCCGATCTCGAGTCGAGTTCGCGCCCTTCCATTTGCTCTGGTGACGAATAGGCCAACGTGCCCATGTAGGAACTCGTTTGGCTAACGTCTGCTTGCAGCAGTTTAGAAATGCCAAAGTCGAGAATTTTGACGAGTTCGCCAAAGCCCGAGTCTTGAATGACCAACAGGTTACTCGGCTTAATGTCGCGATGGATGATCGGATAGGTCGAGCCATCGATCGTAATGCCTTGGTGAGCGCACTGAATACCCGCGCAAATCTGACGTGCCAAACTGAGAAACCGAGGTAACGGCAAATTCTGGGTTGAGATAATATCGCTGAAGCTACTACCCTGCAAGTATTCCATCACATAGTAAGGCACCTCCTGCTCATCAACGCCATAGTCCATCACTCGCACAATGTGCATACTTTTGGTGCTGAGCAGGGCGCAAGTTCGGGCTTCACTGCGGAAGCGATCGCGCATTTTGCGCGTCAGCAGCGTTTGGGCTAAAAATTTGATCGCCACAATCACGCCACCGAGTAACACGTCTTCCGCTTTGTACACTTGTCCCATTGCCCCACGTCCAATCAACTCGATTAGCTGATAGCGATTGGAGAGAAGCTGTCCGATTCTAGGGTCTTTACGGGAGCGAGTCTGCACAGGAGTCCTTGGGGAATGGGGACAAAAATGGGAGTAGAGATTCGAGATGAAGAGGCAACCAAACATGAGAAAAAGTCTGAGCCCAGTATGGACAGTTCGGTTTGTAAAGTAACTGTCAGGTCTGGAGACTTCCCACTGATGCTCTATTCCGACTGGCGCTCTAAGGTCGCTTCCATCGTATTCGTCAGATAGTGCCCAGACAGGACATTACCCGACAAGTAATACTTATGGTCATCTACGCGATACAACGTTTCAAATCCGCTGCGGCGCTGGCGATCACCCAAGGCCCAATAGCGTTGCACAATTGATTCCGGGGCAATCCAACCTTCTCCTTCAACGCGACCGAGGAGACTGTGTTGCAGCACAAACGTATAGCGACGATCGCCTGCATCTAACCGCCCTCTGTACTGAAAGCTTATTTCCTCGCGATCGCCCGCCGGAAAAACCAGCTTTGTCACCATCGTGAACCAATCATCTCGGCTCCAGGCAACCAGAATTTTGCCTTTTACAAGAATGGGGGGTCCATGCCGCTCTAGCCAGTTTCCCTGAAGAGTCCAGCGTCCGGATTCCAGTAAAAAGGTGTGGTTCACAATGGCAGTCCTTGGGTGCTAAGGGATGGGGAGAGGGCGGTTTGGGATGATTGCCTGTGCGGTTTGGCAAAGCGTTGGTCGAAGGTATCCCCTCATCGTTTAGCCTTCCTCAATGGCTGCCTATGCTATCACGCTTGGGTTTTAGGGTACGTGGCGAATTTCCCCTAAAAGGGTAGACCGAGTGGCTCCCGTCACCTCCGGGAGATTACCAGGGAAGGTGTGATATCGCCAGTAGGCAAGCACGGCAAACGCGATCGCTTCTTTTAAGTCAGCACTTAGCCCTACGTCATCGGTGGTGATCACCGTAGATTGATCCAGACGCGCTTGAAGGCACTGTTTTAGATAACCATTCCGGCTACCACCTCCACATAGGAGAACCTGATCGGGCAGGCGAGGCAGAAAGGTTTGGTAACTGTGCGCGATCGTTGCAGCAGTAAGGTCAGTCAGCGTTGCCAGAAGATCCGCCGCGTTTAGTTCAGAGGCATCGACTAGGCATTGCGCTAAGTACGCTTGCCCAAAGTGTTCTCGACCAGTCGATTTAGGCGGCGGGGCTTGAAAATAGTCTTGCTCAAGCCAGTGGTCTACAAGCGCTCGATTCGGCGTTCCCGTCGCTGCCCAAGCTCCATTGTCATCAAAGGTTTTTTCGCCGTTCGACAGATGCTGAACCGCGAGATCGAGCAGCATATTCCCAGGTCCAGTATCCCAACCGAGAATCTTGGTTGAATGCTCTGAATTTTTAGCCGGAAGATAAGTGAGATTCCCAATACCCCCAATGTTTTGAACGCAGCGATCGTAGGTCTGATGTCGCAACAAGGCAGCATCAACCGGAGAAACTAAGGGTGCGCCCTCTCCGCCTAGGGCAATGTCTGCAACCCGAAAATTGCTGACGGTTGGAATTTGCGTCAACTGCGCGATCGCGTCTCCTCGCCCAAGCTGCACTGTATACCCAAGCTGTAACCCATTGCTCTTGCGAGGAGGTCGATGAAAGACGGTTTGCCCATGTGAGCCGATCAGGTCAGCCTTGGCATGATTGTTCTGAATTGCAATCGCAGCTTGGGCAAACTGATCGGCAATGCGATCGTCAAGCTCGGCAAGTTCGAGCATTGCGATCGCAGCGCCCCCGCCAATTCTTAAGATCAATTGCTGTAACTCTTCAGGGTAAGGATACGTAGCGCCTTCAATTAGCTCTGCTTGTAGCTCAAATCCAGAGCCAGAAATATCAACGAGAGCCGCATCAATGCCATCAACCGACGTTCCACTAATTAAACCAATTACACGCATAGAACGAGAGAAAAAATGGTTTGTCTCATCATGCCATTCTCTCTATCTCTTGACTCCTTTTTTTATCCAAATAATGCAAATATTGATGTCTTTAAGCAGTCAAAGAAACTGCTGAGTGATCGCCAGAGAAATAACTTTCTATGTGGGTACTGGCTTTCCCGAATCACAATTTGAGTAATCCGATATTTTTTGGCAACATCTGCGATCGCGTGGGCAATATATCGCTAATCATCTCTTGAATACGATCGCTAGCGAATCAGCTTATCCTCAGTTGACCAAGCGTTTTCAGCGAATTCCCATCCGGAATTGCTCCGCTATTTTCTGTATTAAGTCATAACAGCCAATGACAATCGCAACCTTAATCCTTGAGATATGGGATTAGAAATAAACCTATGAAGACGTCACTTTCAGTTCCATTCCCTGCTAAATTATGCTTTACATTTGGTTTAGCGATCGCTCTTCAAATTACAGGCTGTAGTCAATCTCAAACGAGTTCCGCAAAACCATCCTCAACCGACACGAATCGAAATTCTTTAACCACCACACAATTGAATTCTGCTGAAGCATCTCCAGCCAACACGAATCAGAATTCTCCAAACACCACACAGCCGAATTCTGCTGAAGCATCCTCAGCCAACACGAATCAGAATTCTCCAAACATCACACAGCCGAATTCTGCTGAATCGGAAGCATTGGCATCAAAACTCCAGCAAATTACGCAGATTCCGGTTCTATTGCCGAGTGCCGTGCTTGTCGAGGGTCAAATGTATTTTAACGGCACGGCAAGCCGCGATCGCTATGAGGTTAGCTTCGATCACACGAAAGACTGTCATGGGGTAACAGCTTGCAACTTTGGCGGCATTTCGGCTCAACAAGGTAGAGAAATAGAACCAATTTCTGATGAAACTCAAAATCCAAGCAATACAGTTGAGCCAGTCACGTTAGCTAACGGAACACCAGCACAATATAGTAATCAGTGTGGTGCATACTGCACAGCCTCTGTTGCTTGGAAGTCTAACGCTGTGAGGTATGGCGTGTTCATTAAGAACGGACTCAAACCGGATGTATTAGCATTAGCGAACTCTGTACAGACATTCTCTTCACCAAACGTTGAGCCGTTTGCAGGGGGTGTGGGTACGCTCACAACCAGCCAAGACTACAACACTCCGATTAATATCCGAACTGAAGCTAGTACAACCGCAAAGATTCGCCATATTGGATATGCGGGCGATGAAGTAACATTACTGGCTCGCCGCACCGGATCAGACAAGGCGTATTGGTATCAAGTGAAATTTCCAAAATCGGGTGCAACGGGGTGGGTGCGAGGAGATTTTGTCTCCATTGATCTTCAGTCCTAGCCTCAACTGGCTTCCGGCACTGACTTAGCAGCACAAAAGGGAATCGCGTTTTAGAAAATTGCTATCAATAGGTCTTACGCACTGGCAGCAGCTTCTGTAATCGACTTGTTCAGCCGCTATATCCACTATACAAATCCGATGCCAACGAAACATTTTGGTGTGAGTTTTGATTTAGTCTCTATTGCACTGAGCTACATGAACTCTTAAGGATAGGCGGCGCTAGTATAAACTATCTGTACCGTGTCGATCACCGTCTATGAACGCTTGGAAATCGCTGTTGAAGCCCGTCTTGTTGTTCTGCTTGTGCTGTTTTGTCGCCATCAGTTGCGCCCGCTCAACTCCCGACGCCTTCACAACCGAAACAAATCGCCTCACGGTCGGCACAACAGCAACAATTAGCACAATTGATCCGGCGGATGCTTACAGCATTTTTGCAGGTAACTTGCTTTATAACTTGGGTGATCGACTGTATGGCTACAAACTGGGCACAAGCGAATTGCAGCCTCAGCTTGCAACGGCCTTGCCCAAAGTCAGCGCAGATGGATTGACGTACACGATTCCCTTACGGAAAGGAGTTGTGTTTCATGATGGCACTCCATTTAATGCAAAAGCGATGGAGTTTTCGCTTCAACGATTTATTCAGAACGGAGGTTCTCCTGCATTTTTACTATCAGATGCCGTGGATTCGATCGCGGCTACTGGAGCCGATCAACTCACGATCAAATTAAAAAAACCATTTGCGGCGTTTCCATCTCTGTTGGCGTTCTCAGGAGCATGTGCCGTTTCGCCTAACGCTTACCAAATTAAGTCGGGAGACTTTAAGCCAGATGGATTTGTGGGGACAGGTCCTTACAAATTGGTAAAGTATGGAACCGATTCGCTGCGTCTTGATGCGTTTGACCAATATTGGGGAGAAAAGCCTGCCAATCGGGGGGTCAATGTCCAGTTTTTCTCTAGCCCTGCAAACTTGTTCAATGCGTTCCGAACCGGAGCGATCGATGTCGCGTATCAAGGGATGGCACTCGATCAAATTCGCAGTTTGCAAGAAAAGGCGGCTCAGTCAGGCTGGAACGTGATTGAGCAATCGGGTAGCGGTATTAACTATTTGACGATTAATCTCAAGTCTGAGCCGTTGGATAAAGTAGAGGTAAGGCAAGCGATCGCGGCAATCATCGATCGATCGCTGTTGCAGGATCGCGTATTTCAAGGACAGATTAAGCCGCTATATAGCTTAATTCCCGCTACCTTGAAGGAACAAAAACCTGTGTTTCAAACCGAGGGAGATGCGAATACTGAACGAGCAAAGGCATGGCTCACAAAAGCAGGATATTCGGAAGCGAATCCGTTGAAAGTGGAGTTTTGGTATCGTTCTAATGTTGTCACCGATCAGTTAGCTGCCCTCACCTTAAAAGCGATCGCTCAGAAAAGACTAGGTCGATGGATGCAGTTTGATCTCAAAAGCGTCGAATCAACCACAGCCTACAAAAATCTTGATACTGGTGCGTATCCTATGTTCCTGCTGGATTGGACACCCGATTTTCTCGATTCTGACAACTATATCCAACCGTTCATGGAGTGTACAAAAGGATCGAAGGCAGGCTGTGAAGAGGGAGCGAGCGCGTCTCAAGGGTCGTATTACTATAGCGATCGCGTCAACACTCTAATTGATCAGAGCCGACAAGAGCGAAACCCAGAAGTCCGCAACAAGCTATTTGCTGAACTACAAATGATTTTAATGCAGGACGTTCCGTTTATCCCACTGTGGCAAAACAAGGATTACTTGTTTGTGCAAAAGAATATACAAGGAGCAACACTAGAAGTCACGCAAAAGGTTCCATTTTCAGTTATGAAAAAAGCTTAGCGGTATAAATTAAATTTGCATCAGAAAAGATTAGAGAATTTAAGCGCTAGTCAAGGTAATTTTCGCGATCGCTCGACGATTATCCCCGCTCTTTGGTTTCACCATCCCTCTAAAGACTTGAAAATTCGATCTTCAGTAGAATTGGCGTCAACTCCAGGCTGTTTAGTGCCGACTTCTAGCTGCCTTACACCCAGATTGTGTCTCTTTTTCCTCAAAAGAAATGCTAAGAAACCGTAATAGATGCAACAGAGCGAAACCCGATAAAGTGTAGAGAGAAAGCTTCGTTAAAAATGCTCCTTCCACTGTTTCGACTGTGATTTTCTGGTCAAGCTTGCTCACTTCACTTACTCAGTACCCGATCGCATCTACGTCTCCAAGCGTGCTGATGAACGTTGCGATCGTAGCCCTCTGGCTACTCCTCATTGGCTTACTGGCAGAAGGCGTAAACCGCTACACTCAAGCGGGCACAGAAATTGTTCGTAAAGTGGTTCACATTGGAACCGGAAACGTCATTCTATTTGCGTGGCTACTCAAAATTCCGATGTGGGTCGGCGTTGTGGCTTCAGTTTTCTTTAGCGCGATCGCGCTGTTATCGTACTATGTACCCATTTTGCCAAGCATCAACGGCGTCGGTCGCAAGAGTTTGGGGACATTTTTCTATGCAGTGAGCATTGGCGTCTTAGTCGCCTGGTTTTGGACATTAAACCTGCCTCAATTTGCTGCGATCGGAATCTTAGTAATGACCTGGGGAGATGGTTTCGCTGCACTAGTCGGGCAGCGCTTTGGACGCCATCCCTATTGGTTATGGGACATGAAGAAAAGCTGGGAAGGCTCGCTCACGATGGCGGCCATTAGTTTCTTAGTGAGCCTAATTATTTTGATTGCAACCCAAGGAAATCTTTGGCAAGCGTGGTTCATCTCGTTCGTGATCGCGATCGTAGCTGCAACCCTAGAAGCCTTCTCCAAATTTGGCATTGACAATCTGACTGTACCCATTGGCAGTGCTGCTGTTGGCCTCTTCTTGAGCCAGTTTCTATTTATCTAACAAAGTAGAAAAATTGTTGTCTTCTGTCCATTGGATGACTGATCAATCGCACCACTACCGCTAGACTGATAAAAACCTCCAATTAGAAACTTTCGTAATTTCTGCCAAGTCCTTTGTTTCAAGACTTGTAACCGCCGGACATTCACCCCGACTGTCTTCTACTCTGAAACTATGACCTCTACCGTGCAGCCCTCTAGCTCTTCCTCTTCCCTAGAGGAACTTACGCTTCCAATTCAGCCCGATTCCAAGCAGCTAGATAACATCAAAGCTCAATTGGATCTGATTTTGCTGGCACTCGAAGCGATCGCAAGCATCAGTTCCGAAGCCATGCTCCAAGCCGCCACCGATCTTAAACTTGAATCCATGATCAGTGATCGTGTGTCGTTGTGGCGACTGCGTCAATCGAGTCCATTGAGAAAGGGGCAAGGCGGACGCAAAAAGTTAGATGTAGACGAAGCACGCGCCTTGACCCTGATCATTTGCCATCTTGCCAAACAGCACAACGAACTCATTCGTCGAGCCGTCGCGCTTTTAGAACAGATGACAGAACAAAACCGCGAACCTCACCAAGCCGCTCTACTAGGAAACTATTTAGATGCCTTCCACAACACTTACCAAGACCGCATGGAAGATGGCGAAATTATTCCGACTGAATCGCTTACAAACTTAGCGCTAAAGCTGCTAATTGATTTATTGTTTTACGGAAGCAATCATGGAGTCCGGCGTCTCTGGTTAACCTTACTAGAGCGATCGCTCGGAGCATAGCAGAGCGGCTTGCTCTCGTCTGCTCCAATTCCCTTATGCTTCCCTAACTGCTCTTTTTGCCGCATTCAACAGTGAACCCATGTCCTCTGCAACCTCAGTTTTAAGACGGTATACGCCGCCCACCTGCACTCTAGAGATCGCAGCCAACAATTCTCCCCTCTCTCGTTGGATGGGGCAGTCTGCGCTGAAGAATGTCCGCTTCAAACTCAGCTTTGACGATCCGCGAGTTAGTGAAGATCGATGGGTTGCCGTTCGCGGCGATCGCAACCAGCTTCAAGCCCTATGTGATGCAGTAACCAGCTACGTTCAAAGGTTCTTGCATCAGTCCTCTAACTTCATCACACAGCGCGAAAGCTTGAGCAATGGTGCAGTTGCCGCTCCCCAAAGCTTTGTTGGGTCAGATGGGCAGCCTTTTGAATCTCAGAGCAATACCGCAGGCATCTACCTCGAACCCAAGGGCATGTTGTCCCACGAACTACACTTAGGTAGCCTTGCCACCGAGGAGTCAGGTTCCACCATTCAACTGAGTGCTGTCCAACTTGCCGATTTAGCAACCGCACTCGATGAATACGCGGCGGACGTAACGGCTATTCCCACCTTAAATAGACCCAGTTGGGCAAGCACTTCTCCCGCTTGGGGCAAGATTGCCGCCGTATCGCTCGTCGCGATCGGGTTGACTACTACCGCCGTCCGCTTGCTCGATCGACAACCTGATCCCCAAACGGCTTCCAGCCAAGGTGCAAGCAGTGCCGATCAGCGTCTAGCCGTTCAGCCCTTACCGAGTAGTCCTCAGCCATCCTCTTCCCTTACACTGCCAAGTCTACCGACTACAACCGTTCCTTTACCATCGCTAGAAAATAGTCCGCCCTCGGCTCCAACAGCTCCAGAAAATTTGCCGAAATTCAAAGTCGAGCAGAAAGCACCAGAAGGAGCACAATCAGGAATTCAACTTCCCGTTCGAGAAGCTCCAGAAGGATCTGTTCAAGTTGCACCGATTCCCGATCAAACGGCAAGTGGTGCTCAAGCGCCTCAAGTGGTAGCTAAAGCCCCTCCAGCTGCTCGATCGATCGCTAAAGACCCGGACGGTGATCCGCTTCCCCTTGGTTCAGAACCCAGCAACAGTTCTGCTGCTAGTATTCAAGGGGCTGGAGCAGCCAACGATCGCCCTCAGTTGCCGAGTGTCCGCGATGCTGCAAGACAGGCTTCTCCTGAGACTGCGAAAACTCAAGTTGACGAACTTAAGACTTACTTCACGTCTCGTTGGCAAGCGCCCAAAGAATTGCCTGATGATATTCAGTTCGTTCTGACCTTGGCACCAGATGGCTCCCTGCAAGCGGTTGAGCCAGTCGGACCAAATGCAACTCTATACCGCGATCGCGCTTCTATTCCTGCTCTTGGAGAAGTCATCGCTACGCCCAATCCCAATGGGCAAGAAACGAAAGTTCGGCTGCTTCTCAAAACAAATGGCACCGTGCAAACGCTGCCTGAGTAAACGAGTCAAAGTCACGCCGCCTTAACAACAAAACAGGGATCGATATCAGCCGATCCCTGTTTAATTAGATTAGTTGATTAGACCAAGCTTACTGAAGCAGTCCCGACTCTAATTCACCTCCAAGGACAGCGCGAAGTTTTCCGTTCTCGGTGAGGATACTTCAATCACGTATTTTCCTTCCATCGGTAATCGTCCTTGCCAATCGCGAGAACCGGTTGAGCTTCCACCGATCCGCTGACCATTCGGCGCAATCACCGCGAAGCGTAACTCTGAAGGAACTGCGCTACGCGCCACGCCCCCTTTTAATGCCCGGACTGCCATCACTTGTCGAGTCCTGGCTTCAAGCAGGTAACGCCGAATCCGGTTCGCCCGAATATCTCCTGTTACCGTTGTGGAGGCTTTGCCTCGTTCAAACTTCACCAGTTGAGTGTCCGAGTATGGAGAATTAGAGATTGGCGTAATGGCAACATCCATAGAATAGGCACCTGAGCCATTCACCTCAATGATGTACTCTTCATCAGCCGGCAATTGTCCAGTCCAACTGTGGCTTCGGTAAGCGGAACTATTGATCGCTTGTCCGTTGGCACGCAGCAGATTCATCTCTACTCCTGCTCCGTCTAGCGTGACGGTCATAATTTGCCCCTGAGCCGCTTCAATGTAGTAGGGCTGCATATTTCTGTCTTGCAAATTTCCCTGCTCCACAGACGAAATTGCGCCAGGTTCAAATTCGATTTTTTTGGGCTGCCCATTGCTGACGAGTGGGCGAGAATTGTCTCCATTTTTTCCAGCCTCCACACCAATCGCTTGAGCGCTGCCACGGGGAGAAGTCACCTTAAACAAATGCGCTCCGATTCCTGTGGCAATGAGTAGACTCGCTGCGATCGCGAGTCCCGGCGTAAGCCCTCTCTTACGAGGTAATCCTTGAGATTCTGACGGTTTAATCATGGTACGTGGCGGATCTGAAGATCCACTGTTGGAATGAGTAGAACCCATAAACAGCTTTGTCTTGAGGGTCGTAATGATGGCTGAATCGCTGATATCTCTTGCAGCAGGGGCAATATCTCGGTCAACAGAGGATGCTATCGCAGGGCTAAGTAGAGTTGACTTGACTTCACCTTCAATCCAAGGCTGTAGGTCTGCCCAAACATCCTCTGCTGACTGATAGCGATCGCCCGGATGCAGCGCCAACATTTTCTGCACTACAGTTGCTAACCCCTCACTCATTTGCGTGTAAGGTTGCCATTGCCAAGTCAGCGTTTGGCTGTCAAGCAAACTTTGTGGCTCCCGACCTGTCAGCAGCACTAAACAGGACGCTCCCAAGGCATAAATATCGCTGTGAGGCGAAACGTTACCCGTCTGCAACTGCTCCGGCGGAGCATATCCGACTTTTCCTACACGCGTAATTGTGGAAATGATGGGCCAATGACTCGCAGCTTCTTTGACCGATCCAAAGTCAATCAAAACAGGTAACTTGGCGTTGAACGTATCTGCACCACCGATCTCATAAGAGTCGTTAGAGATTTGGAGAATAATATTGTCAGGTGAAATATCCCGGTGAATGATGCCGGAGTTATGCAAGTAACTCAGTACTGGCAGAAGGTGTTTAAGCAGGTAAAGAATTTCTGTCTCCGAAAAGGTTTGACCACGTTGTTTCCGTCCTTGTAGCAGGGTGCGATAGGTCTGCCCTTTCACAAAATCTTGTGCTAAGAAAAGCCGTTGCTCATGCTCAAATGCAGCCCAGAATCGAGGAATTTGAGCATGCTGAATCTGATGAAGGGTGCTTGCTTCACGCTGAAACAGGATTTTGGCTTTGTCAATGAGAGCATCATCCTGATAGGGAACCGTAAATTCCTTCAAAACACATGGCTCGTTAAATCGCTCTTGATCGATCGCAAGGTAAGTTCGACCAAATCCACCCTGTCCTAAAACTTGCTTGATCAAGTAGCGCTGTCTAAGGAGCGTTCCTGTCGGAATTGAAGTCACCATTTCGGGTCGCATAGCTTCGGAGAGCAGTAACAATTAATCAATAAATCACTGTAATTATTGTTACTTAAAGATACGGATTAGACCTATGGGGCTTGACCCCTCAATTGAAAAAAGCTAGACGCTCAGAACTCTTGTGATACAAGTCTCCTAGAACATGTGACAACGATCACACTCAATGGATTTTGTCCTAAGTAGTTGTTGATTTAAGAAAATTAACATACGAGAAATTAGCTAAATCTACTGAAAAAAAGTTGTTTGCTAAAGTTTTTTTGTTGCTCAGTTTCGAGAGCATCTAATTCTTATGAATTACCAATTTTCAGAGGATTAAACTTAAATCAGTGTCTCAACTTGAGAACTATGAAATAGAAGGTTGAGTGCGTAATTCAAATTGCCTTTCCTATCTAAAATTACTGACTGATCCTGTACTGCTGCATCTCACTCCCCAGACAGAAGAATAGCGAAAGGCAAAAAATTACAAATTTATGTAAACAGATTTCCGTTGGACTGCTATCTTGACTCACCTTTAAAGTTAAGCGAAACTGACAGTTAGTCGAGACGCACTCCTATCAATTACTAAGTTCTGTGACGCTTTGAATAGATACAGCTGGATTGCTTTATGAGAAATGAACAGTACTCTGAATGGGTCTTTGCTCGTTTTTCTTCGATCCGGTTTCTGTTGTTGTTTTTTAGAAACAGGTTATCCTAGGCAACCAGCATGGAAACGTTAGAGTTTGTGATTTATCCAGATGGTCGAGTTCAGGAGAAAGTAACTGGCATTGTTGGAGCCTCTTGCGAAGAGGTGACAGCTGCGATCGAGGCACAACTTGGTCGAGTCATTGCTCAAGAACCAACGTCTGAATACTTTGCTCAACAACCGGTGCAGCAGTCTGAAACCGTTAACACTCAAGCAACCTTTAGCGATTGGTAGTTTTTTGATCGATTGCAGTTAAACTTCGTAGCGATTGCCATGTCACACTTTAGCCAAATTAAAACCCAAATTCGAAATCTTCCTTCTTTAAAAGCTGCCCTAGACGATCTAGGCGTAGACTGGAAAACCGGTCCTCGCGATGTTCGAGGTTATCGCGGACAGACCCAGACTGCCGAAGTTGTTGTCGAACAAGACAACGGCTACGATGTTGGGTTTGCCTGGAATGGTCATGAGTACGAGTTGGTCGCCGATTTGCAATTTTGGAAGCAAAGCAGCTCGGTTGATCGCTTTCTCAGCAAAGTTACCCAGCGCTATGCTTACCACACGATCGTCAATGAAGGTTCTCACAAGGGCTTTCAGGTTGCTGAGCAAAAGACCAATCAAGATGGATCAATTCGTTTAGTCCTGCAACGCTGGAGTGCATAATGCTTGACCCCTCCCAACAGTACAACTCTGCAGATGAGCCAAATTCTGACTCCGATCGCACCGGTTTGGAGCCGGAGTTGGGTGGCTTCTTAAGAGACGCTCAAGATCGCTCTGGTTTGGAGCCTGAGTTGGGAGGTCTTTTAAGGCAAAAGGGCGTCTATGTTGATGAATTGGTCTGTATTGGCTGCAAGCACTGCGCCCACGTTGCTCGAAACACCTTTTATATCGAGCCAGACTACGGGCGTTCTCGTGTAATCAGTCAAGACAGCGACTCCGAAGAATTGATTCAGGAGGCGATCGATACTTGTCCTGTTGATTGTATTCACTGGATTGAGTACACAAAGCTCAAGCAGCTAGAAGACGATCGTAAGTACCAGGTTATGCCCGTTGTTGGCTTTCCGGTCGAGCAGGCAATGATTGCCACTAATCGACGACGACAAAAATTAGCACCTAAGCGGAAGCAATAAAACTAATTGTTTAATTTTATTTCAAAAAGCTTTAGCAAATAACCTTTGCTAAAGCTTTTTTATTTCGGTGTTCGATAGTGGTGCAGACCTGTAGCTTCCAGGCCGTGTTGTGAAGACGCCGTTGGTCGGGTCTTTTTTACAAGAACGATGCGCCCTATAACTACAGGTTCAGCCATAGATCTATACCACTACCCCTTATTCCTTCGTTTCTACAGAGACGTCTTGTTCTAATGAAGGTTGATTATCTGTTACCGAAGCGTGTGCCACGAACGGTAAATGCGCTCCTTTCAGTCCCCGTAAGATTCGCTCTGGCGTCTCTTCAAGCACCACAAATAGAGGATAGATTTTGTCTGCGCCTTCATTCAAAATATGCTGATAGCGCGGTGGCAGAACCCACTCGTAGTCCTTACCCAACAAAACTTGCGTGTGTCGCCATCGTCCTAGGAACTCTGAGAAGTCCTCGTCGGGACGATGAATGAAAATAAAGATTTCTTTTCCGGTTTTAATTTTCCATTCCGGATCACACATTAGAATTGCGAGTTCACACGGCAGCAGTGTAGATTCTGCAGAGGCCACTCCATTTGCTGATCCGGTTGGATGACGAATCCGAGCGATCGGTAAAGGAATCGTAATCACGCTTTCTTCTGGGCGACGCATACTCGGCAACATTTCCAAGTAAGCCCGGTAGTGTTTGAGGAGCGCGATCGCAGCTAGGGCTCGGCTGTACGTGGCAAGTAGTTCCTCGTAGTGAATTTTTTGAGTGGTCATTTTTCAATTCAATCTGAGATTTAGAACCTTAATACCCTTAATACAAGTAGTCAGAAGCACTAAGCTCGTCTTAGCTTCGTTGTGCTTCTGACTCTAGTGAGAATGGCAAGAATTGAGATACTACTTTAGTGGCATCTCGACTAGTGGGCTAACTTAGCCGAGCTTCTCAAACACCTTGAACATCGGCAGATACATCGCAAGCAGGATGCTACCTACCATAATTCCAATGACTAAAATCATGATTGGTTCCATGATGCTCGTGAGCGCTTTGACCGCCTGTTCCACTTCATCTTCATAAAAATCGGCCACTTTCATCAGCATCTTATCGATTTCTCCTGTTTCCTCCCCAATGCTGATCATTTGGATCGCCATCATAGGGAAGACTTGCTCTTTCTGGAGTGCAATGCTGATCATGCCGCCTGTTTGAATCTCTCGGCGTGCCTCATCGATCGCATTGGCCACAACCTGATTTCCAGCCGTATCGCGCACAATTTCCAAACACGTCAAAATTGGCACGCCAGAGCGAGTCAGTGCGCCAAAGGTGCGGCAAAAGCGAGCGGTTGCTGTTTTTTGAATCAAATCGCCAAATAGCGGCATTTTTAAGAAAAAGCGATCCATTGTTTCACGCCCCACCCGAGTGCTGTAGTAGCGCTTGTAGACAAACATGACGATCGGAATCAGAATTACGATGATGACGGCTTTTGGACTCCGCAAGAACTCGCTGATGTTCAGCATCGCTTGAGTGAAGGCAGGCAAATCCGTTCCAATTTGCTTAAAAATCCCGGCGAAAATAGGAATCAAGAAGATCGTCATGGCTAGAAAAATAATCAGCGCCAGCGACCCAACTACCACTGGATAGGTCATGGCTGACTTAATTTGGTTCTGTAACCGCGCTACATCTTCAAGCAGTTTGGCCAGTCGGTTCAGTACTTCATCCAGTACACCCCCCGTTTCACCCGCTTGAACCATGCTGACATACAAACCATCGAAGCATTGGGGGTGCTTTCTCATGGCATCAGAGAGATTGGTTCCTTGCTGAACCTCACTACTGATGTCCATCAGCGCCGCTTTTAATTTGGGATTGGTACACTGCTCAGACAGAACTCCCAATCCTCGTACCATCGCCACACCCGCATTGACCAATACTGCAAACTGACGCGAGAAAACGGCTTTATCTTTTACAGAAACTTTGACCATTGAAGTCTGAAATTTCTTCAGATCCAGACCAGATCCTTTATTTTCTTGAAGATCCTGTACAAAAAGACCCTGATCCCGCAGAGCCGTTCTTGCATCTCCTAGAGACTCGGCCGTCACTTTTTCTTTTCTGGCGTTTCCTTTGGCATCTCGAACACGGGCAACGTAAGTAGGCATAGTCTAGCTCTGAATGAAGAATGAAACGGAAAGCAAGATGTTTAGGTAGCGATCGCTACTGCGGGAAACTTTTTCTTACAACAAAAGAATGAATCGACATTTTGATTTCGGTGCAAAAGCAATTTTTAATACCTAGAGCGAGAAGAGAATTGGCTTCTGTTGAGTAATGACACTTTAATTAGAAGCCGATCCTTCATCTACTTAACGTTTAACGCCCGCATTAGAAGTGGCTGGAGCTCCTCCAATCAGACGTTGGAGTTCGTCAGGGCGAGACGTTTTAGACATCGCTGCCTCAAAGCTGATAGTTCCAGCCTTGTAGAGATCTGCCAACACTTTTTCTAACGTCTGCATTCCTAACTTTCCGCCCGTCTGAATCGCAGAGTAGACTTGTGCCGTCTTGCCTTCTCGAATAAGGTTAGAGATGGCAGGCGTCACAATCATCATTTCTTGTGCCATCACTCGACCGTACTCTCCTGGTTTCGGGTTTTTCTTCGGAACCAACGTTTGGCTAAATACCGCAACGAGCGAGTTAGAAAGCTGTACTCGAACTTGAGTTTGACGTTCAGACGGAAATACGTCGATCATCCGGTCAACGGTTTGAGCCGCAGAACTGGTGTGCAGCGTTCCAAATACTAAGTGACCAGTTTCAGCCGCAGAAATCGCGAGAGAAATTGTTTCTAGGTCACGCATTTCACCCACAAGAATAATATCTGGGTCTTCCCGCAGAGCGGCTTTCAGAGCGTTTGCAAAGCTCTTCGTATCTTCTCCCAACTGGCGCTGGTGAACTAAACTTTTGATCGGTTCATACACAAACTCGATCGGATCTTCAACGGTCAGAATATGCTCTGCACGGGTGCGGTTAATCAAATCAATCATTGCCGCTAAAGTGGTTGTCTTACCAGATCCTGTAGGACCTGTAACCAGAATTAAGCCTCTCGGTTTTTCTGCCATTTCCCGCACGACATCAGGCAATCCCAACTTCTCAAAGTTAGGAATCTTAGAACTGAGCGCACGTAGACAGGCGGCGTAGGTTCCCCGGTCTTTGTACACATTGACCCGAAAGCGGGCTAATCCTCGGACGCCGTAAGAACAGTCAAGCTCCCAGTTTTGCTCTAAGTTTTTACGCTGCGTGTTGTTTAGCATACTGAAAATGAGCCGCTGACATTCTTCAGCACTCAGTGCTTGATCGTTGATCGGCTTAAGATGTCCGCTAATTCGGAAATAGGGGGGCAATCCAGCGGTTAAGTGTAGGTCAGAGCCACCCATCTCAATGAGTTGCTCCATCAAATCTTCAATCATTAATTCCATGCGGCTCACTCCGTTAGTGCTTAGAAAATAGGGATTAGAAAAATTTGCTTGGAAGAATTGGTCGATTAGCGCAGAGTGCAATCTGAAAGCAGTGCAATGGGAAATTTGCCACTTCGGAACCTAGTCTGCCCAGCGATCGCTCTGCAAGCTCCAAAGGATCGCTCCGCAAGCTCCAAAGGATCGCTCCGCAGGCTCTCAAAACAGATAGAGGTTGCTAAGTTGGGAGGAGTAATGTGCGATCTTGAACTATCGAAGCGGCTAATCTTGAAAGCGAGGCGTCATGCAGTAGGGACAATCAAGCCATTCTTGATTGAGTTCTGCACTACAGCACCGACAGGTCAGTGAGGTCTTCCGTTTAGCTCTCAGTTCAGCTTCTAAACCTGTATCCGTAAAGGTCACCCGTTCAATTTCCTCTAGCGTAGATAGTCCTTCACGAACTAAATTCATGCTGTAGGCAAGCAAGGTCTGCATTCCTTCTTCGACTGCAGCCTCCTTAATTTGCTCGGTGGGCGCTCCTTGGTTGATTAGGGTTTGTAAGCGTTCGGTGACTCGCATCACTTCATAGACGCCTAGTCGTCCTTTGTATCCGACTCCAGCGCATTTCTCGCAAAGCTGATTCCTCGCCCGTGCTTCCTGAATTTCGTGGGTGTGCAGCGTGTTGGCTTTGTAGAGGGTTAACTGACTGTCGCGAGAACTGGTTAAGCCAAATCGAGACAGTTCTTCTGAACTAGGAGTGTAGGACACGCGGCACTGATCGCAGACTCGGCGCACAAGACGCTGAGCGACCACACCTACCAAAGCACCGGAAACCATGAAGGGTTCAACCCCCATTTCGTCAAGACGCGCGATCGCACCCGCCGCATCGTTCGTGTGTAAGGTGGTTAACACTAGGTGTCCGGTTAACGCCGCTTCGATAGCGGTTTTAGCCGTTTCCTTATCGCGTGTCTCACCGACTAGAATCACGTCCGGATCTTGTCGCAGGAAAGCTCTCAAGATCGCCGCGAAATCCATTCCCTTCTCTCGAATCACCTGCACCTGAGTCAGACCAGGGAGAGAATACTCGATCGGGTCTTCGGCGGTGCTGATATTAACGCCGGGATCGTTGCGTTCTGCTAAGGCTGAGTAGAGCGTCGTTGTTTTACCAGACCCCGTAGGACCTGTAACCAGAATCAGCCCGAAGGGACGCTTCACCATGTCTTGAACGGTTTCGAGAGAGGCGCGATCGGTGATTAGCTTATCAAGACCCAGTTGAGTCGAGGAATTATCCAGAATTCGGAGAACGACTTTTTCGCCATAGCGACTCGGCAAAGTATTGACCCGAAAATCGACCTTGCGACCGTCGTAGATGCGTCGAATCCGACCGTCTTGCGGCACTCGGCGTTCTGCGATATCAAGTTGCGAGATGATTTTGAAGCGGGCAATGACAGCAGGAATAATCTTCTTGGGAAAGGGATCAAACGCTTCTCGCAACACGCCATCCTTGCGGAAGCGAATGCGGAGAAATTCTTCTTGTGGCTCGACGTGAATATCGGAAACGCCCATCTGAAGGGCTTTGATCAGAACTTTGTTAACCAACGCGATAATGGGAGCCGCGTCCGCATCGGCAGAGGCATCTAAGTCAACCTCGTTATCGCTATCGTCTGCTTCTCCGAGAGCTTCTAACCCCTCTAAATCCGATTTGACATCGACTCTCGACTGCTCCTCTAGCTGGCGATCGCGGGCGATGCGATCGTCGAGGTAGCTCGACATTAGCCGTTGATAGTCTTCCAGAGTAATGACCAGTCGCTGCAACCCCAAGCCTTTTGGACGCAAGATGCGATTTAACTCGTCTTGGGCGGCAAGATTGTCCGGATCAACCATTGCCACCAACAAGAAAGGCGGCTGAGAATCCCCTTGCGCTAGAGGAACCAGGTTATAGCGACGGCACAGTTCGATCGGAATAAGGTTGTCAATCAGTTGACCAACTTGATTCTCAGAAACTTGATTAATCTCCGGATCGAGCGATTCAACCCCATATAGGATTTTGAGTTCAAACAGTTGTTGCTTCTTATACTGCCGTAGCAAATCTGGAGGAAGCTGCTGTCCAGTTAATGCCTCTAAAACGGCTGTAAGCGGTCTTCCTGACTTCCGACTATCAATAAGCGCTTGGTGCATTTGCTCATTGTTGACATACCCAGATTGAATCAGTTGATTTCCAAAGTGAGAAAAATTGTTTTGAACGACAAGCGCTCGCCGCTGAGAAGAGAAGTTAGTCATAGCTGATGAACGAAGGATGTCCTCGTAGGTGAATATTCCCTAAAAGGTTTGAAAAGACTCGTTCACCAGCAGAATTGAATTCACCAGAACTTTAAGAAGGCTCTCCGTAGTACGGTCCGGTTATGGGTGTCACCCCTGAAGCGCCATGCAGCACTGCTCTTTACAAAGCAACCTGACTTCGAGTTGCACTAGGTCAAAATGTTGCCAGCAGGATATGATGCTTAACGGCTTGATCAGACAGTAGCGACTTGAGACAATTCGCTAGGATAAGTGAAGGATTAGCCAAAGCTGGCGTTGTTTACAGGGGATTAGCGCAACAATGATCGAGGAAGAAAAGCAAATAGACTCCACTCAACCCTCTCCAGAAGCGTCTGGACTAGATGAGGCTCAAGCAACCACGGTTGAGACGACCACAGAATCTGCAGATGCTTCTGCTGGGACTCAGCCTGAAAGCACATCTCAAGAAACCGCTGCCTCCGTCGAAACGGATGATACTGACTATGAAGCCGCGTTTATGGAACTTCGCTCGAACTATGCGGCTAAAGAGCGAGAGATAGAAGCTCTCAAAGTGCAATCTGAAGACCGCAATAGCCAATATATGAGAATTGCAGCGGATTTCGAGAATTTTCGGAGACGCACTCAAAAAGAGAAAGAAGATCTGGAACAGCAAATTAAGTGCAACACCGTGAATGAGTTGCTGCCGGTCGTAGATAACTTTGAGCGGGCGCGATCGCACATTAAACCCCAAACTGATGCAGAAATGGGCATTCACAAGAGCTACCAAGGTGTCTACAAAGACATGGTGGATCGCCTCAAAAAAATTGGCGTCGCTCCCATGCGAGCAGAAGGCAAGGAGTTTGACCCGAACCTGCATGAAGCCGTGATGCGAGAACCGACCAACGAATATGCAGAAGGCATGGTGGTGGAAGAACTCGTGCGGGGGTACATGCTTGGCGATCGCGTGTTGCGCCATGCGATGGTCAAAGTCGCCGCTCCTACAGAAGAGACGTCAGCGGCCGAGCCAGAACTTGATGCTTAAATGACTGCTCCGCTCTGCGTGGCTACGAGGAGATGCGGCGATTTTATGTGATTTTACGCACGAAGGTACGGAGTATAACGAACACTGACGGTGGGAACGTTATGAAAAATCTGAATAGGGGAACCTTCGGATTAAGCAGTTAGTTTACGGAGCTTACTTACGTATAGCTAATTTGCTGATATTTACGTTACATCGGATTGCAGTTCACCCGCGTATCTTCTATCGCCGCAAGCTATGGGAAAAGTCATTGGTATCGACTTAGGCACGACCAACAGTTGTGTTGCTGTTTTGGAGGGCGGTCAACCCGTTATTATTGCCAACTCTGAAGGGGGACGGACAACTCCCAGTATTGTAGGGTTTGGTAAAGCAGGCGAGCGACTTGTTGGTCAGCTTGCCAAGCGTCAAGCTGTTACCAATGCAGAGAATACTGTTTTTAGTATCAAACGCTTTATTGGACGGCGTTGGGAAGATACCGAGATCGAGCGATCACGGGTTCCCTATAACTGTGTCAGGGGCAAAGACGATACCGTTGATGTGCAGATTCGAGGACGCCACTACACGCCTCAAGAAATTTCAGCGATGGTACTGCAAAAGCTGAAGCAGGACGCTGAAAACTATTTGGGCGAATCTGTGACGCAAGCGGTAATCACCGTTCCAGCTTACTTTAGCGATGCTCAGCGTCAAGCCACTAAAGATGCTGGAACGATCGCTGGCTTAGAAGTCCTGCGGATCATCAATGAACCAACGGCTGCTGCCTTAGCTTATGGATTAGAGAAGCAAGATCAAGATCAGTGCGTTCTGGTGTTCGACTTGGGAGGAGGAACGTTTGATGTCTCTATCCTTCAGTTAGGAGACGGGGTTTTTGAAGTCAAAGCAACGTCCGGAAATAACCATTTGGGCGGCGACGACTTTGATGCGTGTCTCGTACAGTGGATGAGTGACGCTTTCAAGCAGCAGGAAGGCGTTAATTTAGCTAGCGACAAGATGGCACTGCAACGGCTGCGAGAGGCAGCAGAGAAAGCCAAAATTGAACTATCTGGAACGCTTAGTACTACCATCAATCTACCGTTTATCACGGCAGATGAGACCGGACCCAAACACTTAGAAGCAGAGTTGACTCGCGCCAAATTTGAAGAGTTGGTGGGCAAGTTGATTCAGGCAACGCTCGACCCGATGGAACAGGCCCTGAAAGACGCCGCCCTAACAACCGAAGATATCGATCGCATCATTTTAGTAGGCGGTTCTACTCGAATTCCAGCCGTTCAAGACGCGCTGCGAACCTTTTTTAATGGCAGAACGCCCGATCGCTCCGTCAATCCAGATGAAGCGGTGGCATTAGGGGCTGCCATTCAAGCGGGTGTGTTGGGGGGAGAAGTCAAAGACTTGCTGCTACTAGATGTAACGCCCCTCTCGCTCGGAATCGAGACCTTGGGAGAGGTGTTTACCCGAATCATGGATCGCAATACCACGATTCCAACCAGCAAAACTCAGGTGTTCTCAACCGCAACGGATGGGCAAACGTCGGTTGAAATTCATGCCTTGCAGGGTGAGCGGGCGATGGCAAGAGATAACAAGAGTCTTGGCAAGTTTCAATTGACCGGCATTCCGCCTGCGCCGAGGGGGATACCGCAAATTGAAGTGTCGTTTGAGATCGATGCAAACGGAATTCTTAAAGTTTCGGCTCGGGACAAAGGAACTGGACGCGCTCAAGGCATTGAGATCAGCAACACCGGCGGTTTGAGCACCAGTGAGATTGAGCGGATGCGTCAAGAGTCTGAGCTTTATGCCGATGAAGACGAACGGCGCAAGCGGCTAGTCGAACTGAAGAATCAGGCCGATACGCTGTTCTACAGTTACGAGACCACAATGCGCGACAATTCTGAATTCATCAACAATGAGCTTAAAGTGCAGGCAAACGAAAAAGTTGCAGGACTGAAAGCCGCGATCGCTGATCCAAAAATCAGCATTGAGGACATGAAAGACCGTCTCGATGCCCTCCAGCAGACTCTGTTTACGATTGGATCGGCTGTGTATCAGGGCGTCGGGTCTGATGGCGCAACCGCTACTCCAAAATCACGAGTGGCGTTTGATGACGAAACTCTATCTGCAGAACGTGCCCATCTCGACTTTGAAGAAGATGCAACCGTGACCGCAGATTATGAGGCAGTTGATTAAATGAGAATGTTAGGGTATTAGATATAGGGTTGTTTGGGAAAGTTTACTGAGCCTTCAACCCCAAACTCCCGAACCTTTAGCCCCCTTACCCCCACCTAGCAGCAGTCTATGGCTCGTGACTTTTACGAAATTCTCGGCGTTTCGCGAGATGCAGATAAAGAAGACCTCAAGCAAGCTTACCGTCGCTTAGCTCGTAAGTATCACCCCGATGTCAATAAAGAAGAGGGTGCAGAGGATCGGTTTAAAGAAATTAATCGCGCCTATGAGGTGCTGTCTGAACCCGAAACGCGTGCTCAGTACGATCGCTTTGGCGAAGCAGGCATTGGTGCGGGTGCGGGCTTCCAAGACTTCGGAGATATGGGCGGCTTTGCCGATATCTTTGAAAGTTTCTTTAGCGGCTTTTCGGGTGGCGCACCCGGCACTCAAACTCGGCGGCGCGGTGGCCCGGTGCGCGGGGATGATCTGAGGCTCGATCTGAAGCTCGACTTTCGAGAAGCCGTGTTTGGGGGCGAAAAAGAAATTCGGATTAGTCACTTAGAGACCTGTACTACGTGTAGTGGAAGCGGAGCAAAACCGGGAACTCGTCCTCGCACCTGTTCGACCTGTACAGGTTCAGGCCAGGTTCGCCGTGCCACCCGCACTCCGTTTGGCAGTTTTACTCAAGTTTCAGTCTGTCCGACCTGTAACGGAACGGGACAAGTGATTGAAGATAAGTGCGAAGTGTGTGGCGGCAACGGACAACGCCAGGAAACGAAGAAACTGAAGATCTCAATCCCAGCGGGGGTTGATAATGGAACTCGGCTTCGGGTTTCAGGTGAAGGCGATGCGGGACAACGCAGCGGTCCCTCAGGGGATCTGTATGTGTATCTGTTCATCAACGATGATCCTGAGTTTCGTCGCGAGGGAATCAACGTTCTGTCAGATGTGAAAATTAGTTATTTGCAAGCCATTCTTGGGTCTCGCATCGAAGTGAACACGGTAGACGGGGCAGAAGAACTGACAATCCCGGCGGGAACGCAGCCAAATACGGTTTTAACATTGGAGAATAAAGGCGTTCCTAAGTTGGGCAATCCGGTCAGTCGTGGCAATCATCTGATTACCGTGTCGGTTGATATCCCAACCAAAGTTGGGACGGAAGAGCGGGAATTGCTTGAGAAATTGGCAAAGATTCGCGGCGATCGCATCGGTAAAGGCGGTGTTGAAGGCTTTATTGGAAAGATATTTGGCGGATGAGTACTTCAAATTCAACTCCTGACGCGCAAATGGATTTGCGAGGCACCCCTTGCCCGATCAATTTTGTGCGAACCAAGCTCAAGCTAGAACAGATGCCCTCCGGCTCACTGCTAGAAGTGTGGCTCGATCCGGGAGAACCGATCGAGCAAGTTCCTGACAGCTTAACGATGGAAGGCTATCAGATTGAGAGCATTGACGATCGCAAAGAGTTCTTTGCGATCAAAGTGCGTTGCTAAGCCTCACCCCTGGTCAATCTATGAGTTTTGAGGCAGAAGACGTTAGTAAGGTTCTTGCTGAGGATCAACACCCGCTCTCAGAGCCATTTGAGGGAACCGTTCTAGCTGTTCAAGCGAATTACTATTGGGTGCGACTGGCGAGCGATCAAGCAGCCCCTAGTTCGATGCTGTTATGTACTCGACGAACGCGCTTGAAGAAGATCGGACAGCGCGTAATAGTGGGCGATCGCGTTTATGTCGAAGAACCTGATTGGGCAGGAGGACGGGGAGCCATTTCGCAGGTCGCACCGAGGCAATCGGAATTAGATCGCCCTCCAATCGCGAATGTTGACCAAATTCTGCTCGTGTTTGCGCTTGCCGAACCCACAATCGAACCCTATCAACTCAGTCGATTTCTGGTAAAAGCAGAATCGACTGGGCTAGAGGTGTGTCTCTGCCTCAGTAAAAGCGATCTTGCAGCCGTGACTCAGCAAGAGCAGTGGCGCGATCGCTTATCTAGCTGGGGCTATGAAGCGACCTTAATTAGCGTCCGCAAAGGGATAGGAGTGACAGAATTGGCTCAGCGCTTGAGCCAGAAGATTACCGTTGCCTCCGGTCCGTCGGGCGTTGGCAAGTCTAGTTTGATTAACCAACTGATTCCTGACGTTGATTTACGAGTGAATGCGGTTTCTGGAAAACTGGCTCGGGGTCGCCACACAACTCGACACGTTGAATTGTTTGAACTGCCAATGGGCGGTCTCCTTGCCGACACCCCCGGATTTAATCAACCGGATCTGTTTGTTGCGCCGCAAGATCTGGCGGGTTACTTTCCGGAAATCAGGCACAAATTAGCCGAGGCGACCTGTCAGTTTAACGATTGCTGGCATCGCGACGAGCCGGGATGCGTCGTGCGCGGAGAGTGGGAGCGCTATGAACATTACCTAGATTTTTTAGATGACGCGATCGCGTATCAAACCAATCTGAACCAACAGAGCGATCGCGATGAGGTGCTGAAGCTTAAGACTAAACGCAAGGGAACCCAGTATGAAGCGCGATTAGACCCCAAAAAGTATCGTCAGGAGTCGCGGCGATCGCAGCAACAGTCTCTTCAAAAACTAACCGATGACATGCAAAGCCTGATGGAGAACGAAGACAACGAAGACTGAATCTGTCCTAAATCAGCTAAAGCCCTCTAGGGTCAAGAGGGTAGAAAGAATTCAAGAGGTATAGAGAAAATGGGATATTTTACAACATCCCATTCTGCTTTTATTTATTTGCTGAAGGAGTAGATGGCTGCTCGGCGGTACGCGGATATTGCACGTCCACAAAGCCTAATTCAAGCAACTGCTGATAGGATTTCTTGCCCAAATCGCGCGTTGGTTGCTGACTTCGGATGATTTGAACAAGTAGCGGAACTGCTAATTCCGGTTGGTTCATGGCACGATGCACTAATGCCAATTGGTAGGTCGCCTGATCCCGCATTTGAGCCGTTTCTAGCGCTTTCTTGCGCTGGCTGTCTGCCACCCGAATATCAATTCCAGAAAAGCTAGTGGCTAGTTCTTGGTAGAAGTTAGACAACTGATTGTAGACTTGACGAGCATCTTGCAGTTTCTTCAACGCTAACGGGTAGTTTTGGGCAGAAACCGCTCGCTCGGCATCGCTCATTAGGCGTTGCCCGCCCTGCAAGCTTAAAAGACTGTCTGTTTGCGACAGAGGACGCGAACCACTAGGGTCATTGGGATCGATCGGTTGTGCCTGATTCGCACCCGACGGCAGTTTCGGCGTTTGGGCGCTAACAGACTGAGTTAGCACCAGACTCAGGATTGAAAGTGCAATCAAGCCTGAAGTACGAAGGTGACGAACAGTTCCAGAATCAATCATGAAAACTAGACCGTATTTCAGTAGTGGGTAATTAAACTTCAGGTATCTTATCACTAGCTAAAACACTTCTGAAATTGAATCGTTAATCT
Organism: Myxacorys chilensis; assembly: GCF_059505265.1. Lineage (NCBI taxonomy): Bacteria > Bacillati > Cyanobacteriota > Cyanophyceae > Leptolyngbyales > Leptolyngbyaceae > Myxacorys > Myxacorys chilensis. Next base: position 68,954 of record NZ_JCACKG010000149.1, read on the forward strand.
TACCAAACTAAAGAGCTAATTCTTTCTTCAAACACAAATTCAAAGTTTTGATTTCAGCACGATTGAAGTATCAAACATCTACCGTATTTGTAGATCATTCTCTAACTTGCATCGCCTGGCAGCTTTGACTCTTAGCTGTTTTCAACTCTCAATCGTACAATCGGGAACAAATAGAATGTTGTGACTGTCAATAATAAGCACCAATAAATCTATTCATCATACGGTCTTCGATTTTCAATGCATTGCTAGAAGATCGAGCGGTTTTTGCTGAGCAAAATTTTGGTTTGGCATTCTAAGAACGGTGCGATCGCTGTTAATTATTTGGATTGTGATAGCAACGATCGCAAAACAGCTTTGTTGAGTTGGAGTTTAGTTTTGTGCGTCCCTTCTGATCGCTTCCTCAATCGCTCGAAAGGAATTTATTCAAGATTTGTTCAACAGTTAGTTAAAAACCGTGAAGGAGAGATAGCTGTTGAAAATCAAACACTCTTGTGCAGACTAAACTGGTGGGAGCGTGTACGTAGGACGCTGAGCCATAGACCGCTATCTAGAGAATTGCTATGACCAATCAGCCGACGCCAGAGAATGGAGCAGGAAATGCCAAGATTTCAGCCGAAAATCGAGGTAGCATCCTTCAGCGAGGAGGCGAAGAACTATTACTCGAAAAAATAGACGATCGCTTTGCTGTAAATGCGACCTCAAAGGAAGCCGCTTGGGATTTGGCAAACCATTTTCCGGCAGAACGAAAGGTGGGAATAGCTCCGCCCAAATTGACAGAATTTAGGGTCGATCCAGGGCAATCAGCTCAGGTGATGCAAGAGATTCGTGCTTTGGATCAGGTGAATTATGCAAGCCATATTTATCAATTCAAAGATAATCCCGGATCTCAGGTGTATCTGACCAATCAGATTACGATTCAATTTGCGCCTCAAGTCAGCGCCGACACGGTCGCAGCGATCGCACAAGAATTTGGTTTAGAGCAAGTCAAACCTATTCCTAGTATTCCGAATACTTTTGTCTTTCAACTCACCTCTAGCGCCACCGAAAATCCGGTCAAGCTCACCAATCGCCTGATTACGCGGCAAGGCATTCTCACCGCCGAGCCGAATATTATTGTCCGTCAGCAATCGCACTATCGCCCCCAAGATTCTCTGTATTCAAAGCAATGGTATCTCAATCACAGCGGCGGCTCTGATTTGGCTTCCGGGTCTCATGTGTTTGCAGAACAAGCCTGGGAAATGACGCGGGGCAGTCGCGCGATCGCGGTGGCAATTATGGACGATGGCGTTGATCTCAATCACCCCGATTTCCAGGGACTCGGCAAAATTGTTGCGCCGCGAGACTTTAAGGGAAAAGATTTTCTACCCACTCCTGATGAAACAAATGAAGACCACGGTACGGCTTGCGCAGGCGTTGCCGTGGCAGAAGAAAACGGCTATGGCGTCGTTGGGGCGGCTCCTGAGTGCGCCTTGATGCCGATTCGCACAACTGGTTTTTTGGATGATGAGACGATCGAGGAATTGTTCGGTTGGGCAGTCGATCGGGGTGCGTCTGTCATTTCGTGTAGTTGGGGTCCGAGCGCGGTTTACTATCCGCCGTCTTTGAGACAAAAAGCGGCAATTACTCGGGCTGCCACCGCCGGACGAGACGGAAAAGGCTGCGTGATCGTCTTCGCCGCTGGTAACGCCAACCGTCCGACGAATGGAACTGTGAATGAATCCGGTTGGCAGAACAACGCGATTAGCGGAGCCACAAAGTGGTTGGGCGGCTTTACCGCACATCCTGACGTGATTGCTGTTTCTGCTTGCACCAGTTTGAATAAAAAAGCGGCATATAGCAATTGGGGCGCGGAGATTTCGGTCTGTGCGCCCAGCAATAATGCGGCTCCAGGGTTAGGATTGCCGAATTTAGGGTACGTTTACACACCGCCGCAAATTCGGGTTCCCCTGCGGGGATTAGGCGTGTTTACAGCCGATCGCGTTGAGGATAGAGGCTACGATCGCACTAACTTTACCTCTGGTTTTGGCGGAACATCCAGTGCCTGTCCGCTCGTGGCGGGAGTCGCGGCGTTAGTGCTTTCTGCCAATCCAGAGTTAACCGCGCAGGACGTTCGACAAATCTTGCAGCAAACAGCAGATAAAATTATTGATACGGATGCTGATCCACAGTTAGGGTTACGCAAAGGAACATACGAATCAAATGGTCGCTGTGATTGGTTTGGGTATGGTAAGGTGAACGCTGCAAAAGCCGTTCAAGCGGCAGTGCAACGACGATCACCACTGTCGCCAACCCGCTCGGTTTCAGCCCAAGTTTTAACTCCAACTGCCATTCCCGATAATAATGCTGGCGGGTTGATTAGCGTTCTTCAAATCAATGATTCGGCAACCATCCGGGACATTCAAATCAGTGTAGGAATCGATCACACTTACCTTGGAGATATTGAAGTCAGCTTAATCTCTCCAGTAGGAACGGTCGTTTTGTTGCAAGGCCGGACATTGGGACGAAGAACTCAACTACAAGCGGTCTACACCGTGCAGACGACACCGACACTGAGACGATTGTTAGGACAAAGCGCTGGAGGACGCTGGCAGCTGCGAGTTGTTGATGCGATCGCAAACGATACCGGAACCCTCAATTTCTGGAAACTGACGTTGGGCGTGTGAGCTAATTCTAATAAAGCGGCTCGATCACGAGTGAACGGCGATTGTTTGCTTGGAACGAACCGCACCGTGGCGCACCGGAACTTCGATAACAAACTCTGTACCCTGTCCTAGTGTAGAGTTGCAGTACAGCTTACCTTGGTGGCGTTCGTTGACAATTTGATAGCTAATCGAGAGTCCTAAGCCCGTTCCTTTTCCGATGGATTTTGTTGTGAAAAATGGGTCAAACAGTTTTGCTTTAACCGATTCAGGAATGCCAGATCCATTGTCTGTGATCGAGATTCTGATCCACTCGGTATCGAGGCGAGTTGTTCGGATTGTAATTTGAGGGGACGCAGGCTGCTCAGTGTTGAGAATAGCGTCTTCTAGCGCATCGATCGCATTTGTCAAAAGATTCATAAAGACCTGATTGAGTTGTCCCGGATAGCACTCAATCTTTGGCAGTTCGCCATACTCTTTTATGAGTTCAATGGTGTGACCGTTATCTTTTTTAGATTTGAGCCGATGCTGAAGAATGAGTAGCGTACTATCAATTCCTTCATGGACATCTGCTTGTTTATACTCTGCTTCATCTAGCCGCGAGAAATTCCGTAGACTGAGAACAATCTCACGAATCCGCTGCGTGCCAATCTCCATCGATTGAAGAACCTTACTGAAATCTTCAGTCAGAAACTCTAGGTCAATTTCCTCAATTTTGGCGCGAATGACCGTTGGCGGATCGGAAACATGGTGTTGATACAATTCGACGAGATTCAGTAAGTCCCCGGCGTACTGACGAACATGATTGAGATTACCGTGAATAAATCCAACCGGATTGTTGATTTCATGGGCAATTCCAGCGACCATTTGCCCTAATCCTGACATTTTTTCAGTTTGAATCAGTTGCGCTTGCATTTGATTCAATTCTCGCAGTGTTGTTTCAAGTTGTTCTGCTTGATGTTTCAGTTGGATTTCTGAGAATTGCAGCGCTTCGGTATTGTGCTGAATTTGTCCTGCCATGCGATCGAATGCACCAGAAATTTGCGCCAATTCATCTGAGCCTTGCAGTTTAACTCGGGTAGTCAGTTCTCCTTGGGCGAGCCGATTGCTGCCTAAGACCAGTTGCCTTGCCCGTCGCGTGACGATCTGATCAAACAGAAGTCCAATGAGAATGCATAACAAGACCAGCACGCCAATGAGCTGCACCGACTGTTGTTGAGCATCTACGATCGCACGCTGTTCCAATTGCGCTAAATCATAGTTTATTAGAAGTACGCCAATGTTGTCTGAGCGGAGTTGCCCTGGCTTGGGTGGCAGCAGCACTGGATAGACTGCCGTAATACTCGTGCGATCGCGGTTGAGAGCAACTTTTCCCGCTCGCTGTTGGCGCACTTGGGCTACAACAGAAGCGGTGTCTGCTAAAGGTGTATCTTGTAGCAATCGGTTGCGGAGTTCGTAACGATTAGAATTTTGAACTCGATCAAATTCATCACACAACGTGATCAGTTTAAGATTATCATCTCCAGTGAGACGGCTAATGAGCAAAGAAGCCCCCTCAGACTTTTCCTCTTTAACCTCTGCTCTACGGTAGACATACTCTAGGAGTTGAGCCGTTGCAGTGGCAGTTTGTTTCGCCCGTTGGGTTAAGTAGTCTTCTGCCCGCTCATGAGAAATTGAAACTTGGCGATACAAAGAGAACCCTCCTGCAACACATCCCACCAGCAAGAGCGTGATTGGAATCGTTAACCGCAGAGGCAGGGGAAATGCTTTCATAGAAATTGATCATTCAATCCAGCCGAGATGTTGTGCTAGTTTGATCCCTTCGTTCTGCTTTATGGACAGAATGATGGAACATACATCATGTAGGTCGCGTTTGGCTCTACTAAAATCTGGGATCTGATCTGGAGCCTCGCGTTAGGCAGAAGTTCTTTTAACTTGCCTTTACTAACTGATCGCTAAGCAGTTGATCAATGGGCGCAATCTGTTTTAGCAGCTTGTTTTTCAGCATGACTTGACCCAAACGTTTCGTGTTTTCTACCAAAGAAGAGTCGGTCTTGCTGAGCAGCTTGATGTTGGTTTGGCGATCGGGAATGCTCAGTAATTTGAGCGACTCTATGAATTGCTCAGGTGTAATTTGTTGGCGTTGCGCCATTTTGAGGGCGGCATCTTGGGGCTGTTGTTGCTGATAGTCTAGAGCGCGGAACCAACCTGCGATCAGCGCTTTCATTGTGCGATCGCGATCGACAAGGACTTCTTTGCGGGTGACTAAGACATCAATGATTTCACCTGGAATTTGAGAACTATCGAATAGGACTTTGGCTCCCGCTTTGATCAAATTTGAGCGCACAGGCTCGAAGGTGATCACCGCATCGACTACGTTTTGCTTATAGGCTTGTTCGTGTTCGGAAACGCCTAAGCTTGAAATCTTGAGAGTGTCGAGCGCCAGCCCCAACTTATCGAGCGATCGCGCCAACATATATCCGCCTAGTGCGCTAGATTCAACTCCAACTTTCTTGCCTTTAAGATCGTTTAAGGTTTGAATCTCTGGTTTTGCTAAGAAAACATCCCCGCCGTTAGAGAAGTCAGTCACGAGGACAACTTGAATATCTGGGTTTGTCTCCGCTAAGGACAGCGCTTCATCCATCGTGAGTGCTGCTACGTCGAGTTCACCGTTGCGGAGCGCTTGACTGACTTCTGTTGAAGATGGATAGTCGCGTAGTTCGATCGATTGCCCTTGGTAGTAGCCAAGCTCTCTGGCTAAGAATAAAGGCTCAAAACCAGGCCATACGTTTACTCCGAGGCGAATGGGAGTTTCAGGTTGTTGAGCGCAACTGATCAAAATCGACAGCAGACAGGCAATCAGCGCCAATGGTGTAAACGTTGAAGGGCGAGCAATCCAGTTTGATCCAAAGCGATGACGTTTCATAACAACCTGGAACACAAGGTACTGTGTCAGAGTGCCCGGAGTGTTCCAAGGAATTCACATAAGCGTTCTTCTAGAAAGGATTTGCTCACTCCTTGGCTTTAGAGCTTTAGCTTCAAAACCTTGACTTCAAAACCTTGACTTCAAAACCTCTGACATCACGTTAGATCATGCCTTCTGTTATTCTCAGAGTGCTTGATGATTAGGGAGACAAATATGCAGGATGAATCACTCAATGCTACTCGCACCGAGACGGATAGCATGGGCGCGATCGCAGTTCCATCGCAGGCTTATTGGGGCGCACAAACGCAGCGATCGCTGCTCTATTTTGCAATTGGTCAGGACATAATGCCGACCGAATTGATTCGCGCCTTTGGCATCCTTAAAAGAGCGGCAGCCACGGTGAATCAAGCCCTCGGAAAATTACCCCCAGATAAAGCAACGGTGTTGATTCAAGCGGCAGATGAAGTGATCGCAGGTAAATTAGACGATCAGTTTCCGTTAAGCGTATGGCAGACGGGAAGCGGAACTCAAACCAATATGAACGCCAATGAGGTAATTTCTAATCGAGCGATCGCGATCGCGGGTGGTGTGATCGGCAGTAAAGAACCGATTCATCCGAATGATCACGTCAATATGTCTCAATCATCTAACGATACGTTTCCAACAGCGATGCATATTGCATCCGTTGAAGCGATTCATCACCGACTGATTCCGATGATCAAGAAGCTGCGTGATGCGTTACATCAGAAATCAACTGAGTTTGAAACGATTATTAAAATTGGTCGGACTCATTTGATGGATGCTGTTCCACTAACGTTAGGACAAGAATTCTCAGGCTACGTTGCTCAACTCGATCAAGCATTAGACCGAATTGAGGCAAGTCTGTCAGGATTGTATGAACTGGCGATCGGGGGTACAGCCGTAGGAACCGGACTCAATACTCATCCCGAATTTGCAGAACGAACAGCGGCTGAAATTGCGACTCTAACAGGATTACCGTTTGTCAGCGCCCCCAATAAGTTTGCAGCGCTGGCAGCGCACGATGCGATCGTGGCAACAAGTGGTGCAATCAAAACCCTCGCCTGCGCCTTAATGAAGATCGCTAATGATTTGCGCTGGATGGGTTCAGGGCCGCGCTGCGGTTTGGGCGAACTGGTTTTGCCTGCTAACGAACCCGGATCCTCGATCATGCCGGGAAAGGTGAATCCAACTCAGTGCGAAGCGATGACAATGGTCTGTGTGCAAGTGTTGGGAAATGATGCCGCGATCGCAATCGCTGGCACTCAAGGAAACTTTGAACTCAACGTATTTAAACCTGTTCTTATTCATAATCTTTTACATTCTGTTCGCATTCTTTCTGATGCTTGTTCTTCGTTCACCGATCATATGGTCGTTGGCATTGAACCGAATCGTGAGCAGATTCAACATTTTCTTGAAAATTCATTGATGTTAGTGACGGCATTAAACCCACGAATTGGCTACGATCGCGCCGCTCAAGTTGCCAAGAAAGCGCACCAGGAAGGAACTACATTAAAAGCAGCGTGCATCGCGCTCGGCTTTCTCAGCGCAGAAGAATTTGATGCGATCGTGCGTCCAGAAAATATGACTAGCCCACAGTAGACTCATGCAGTTGCAAGCAATCCGCCGCCAATTAGACGGATGCGAGATCTGAAATCACTAAAAAAGCCCCTCTTTATATGATTGCAAGAGGGGCAGAGAAGCAGTAGTTTAGCAAACCTATTTATTTCTTATGCGATCGCGAACAGGTTTCGCACCGCGTAGATGGAATTGTACTGATCACTGGTAATCAGGCGAATCATTCCAGCAACTTCTGCACGGGTAGCGGGCAGCTTTGGATTGAGCGCTTCTAAGTTAGGGTAGTTGAGAATCCAGCCTCGCTGGGTTGCCCGTGCGATTCCGGGTCTCGCGTAGTCACTCACTTTAGCCGCATCAATGTATCTATTGAGCAAGGCAAGATTTGGTGTGCCAATGCCTGTGTTGCGGGACGCTAACGACGTGATCGCGTCTTGGCGAGAAATCGATTCATTCGGCTTAAACGTGCTGTTGGGGAACCCCGATAAGTAACCCGCTTGGTACGCTTGGCGAATTGCCTTAAACGCCCAATGATTTGCCGGAACGTCCGAGAACACAATGGCGGGACGTGTAGGAGCAGGATTGAATACGCGAACAATCAAAGCGCTAAATTCTGCTCTTGTCATAAACTTGTCGGGGTTGAAGAGGTTGTTGCCATCTCCGCTCACTTTTCCGTCTTGAGCCAAGGAATCGATCAACGCAACTGCCCAGTGACCTTTGATATCTGAAAACATGTAAATACTCCTTGATGGAATGCGGTGTTCTGCAAGAGATAGAACGGAGTTAGATTAGATGAAACCGTTGTGTACTAACCGTTTTGCCGTTCTATCCTGTGTTGTTATAGGATTCAGGGTTATGCGTTGCCATTCCAGATTTTCGGGATTACCCATGTGGGTAATATTGATGCAGCGATATAAAAAAAGCGATTCCTCAGAGATTGGTACTCCGAGGAATCGCTTCTTTCATTTACTCGCGCTTACTTTTGCAAACGGCTCGGTGCTTGATAGTAAATCTTCGACCCGGTATCTGAGATGAAATGGCACGCGCCATAAGAGCGGAAGAAACTCTTCCAAATCGGCTCATTTGACGTGCGATAGTACGCTCCTAAGACAGGCTTGATCGCTTTGGTGGCTGTCTTGAGGTGGTAATGAGGCATGTTTGAGAAAATGTGATGAGCCACATGAGTGCCAATGTTGTGGTGAATGGGATTGAACACGCCGTAGTCTCGATCGATGGTAGACAATGCACCTTTTAGAAAATACCAATCCTCACCGCGATACCAAGGAATATCTTCTTCTGTGTGATGGAGAAATGTCACTAAGTCCAACCAAACGACGAATCCGATGTAACCCATCAGATAATACTTCACGAAAAACAACAGCCCATACTGCGCCGTCAGAACGCCCAGAAAGGCAATCATCATACTCCAGCAAACTGTGCTGGTGATCACTTCGTTGCGCTCAGAAGGTTTAAAGAGCGGACTGGTCGGCATAAAATGTGATCCCTTCTTACCTGTCGAGCGACGAAATAGATAAATCGGATACGCCAAGAGCGGTAGATAAAAGCGGAATAACTTCTCATACCAAGGCATCTGATCGTATTTGGATTGAACGATGGGATACCAGCTTTCATCGGTTTCAATATTGCCTGTGTTGGCGTGATGCGTCCGATGGCTAATGCGCCAACCGTGATAGGGCACAAGAATGGGCGTATGAGACAGATGCCCAATCAGATTGTTTAACCACTTGTGTTTTGAGAATGAACCGTGTCCGCAGTCATGTCCTACGACAAAAAGCGCCCAAAACATAGTGCCTTGGGCGAACCAGAAGATTGGAAAAAACCAACCAGTATTGAGATAAGCGGCGGCTGCATACAGTGCAGCGATGATGCCAATATCAAGAAAGAAATAAGACAGCGATCGCGCGGTAGAAGGTTCAAAACAAAAGTTTGGAATGGCGGCGCGAACGTCTTTCAGTGTGAATGGTAGATCTTGGACTCGTGAATGGGAATCTACACCAGATGAAACAGATGGAAGGGGTTGAACTTGCACTTAATTTCTTGTCAGATTAACAAAACGCAACCTGGACATTCTACCTGTAGGGAGTGGGATCTATCACAATGCACGTTCTAGGAATCTACGCAAGTAGCGCGATTATAAAAAGCGTAACGAAGCCGATTTTTAACTCTGGTAAAGCTTTCATCAGGAGCCGAAGCAATGTTTGCCTTGAGGCGTGAGAAGCAGGCGCTCTTTTTTGCACTGTTTTCTACGTGTGAACTTAAATGCGATCGCGTAAATTCTTTGTTCTCATGATGAGATGTTAAGTAACGACCGCGTGATCCTTCGTTCCCATCTCGTGATCCTTTGTTCCTATCTTGGGATGTAAGTTCCCGTCTCGTGATCCTTCGTTCCCATCCCGTGATCCTTCGTTCCCACCTTGGGATCTTAGGTACGATCGCACGTTCCTTTGTTCCCACTCCATGTTTCTTCGCTCCCATCGCGTGATCCTTTGTTCCTATCTTGGGATGTAAGTTCCCATCTCGTGTTTCTGAGTTCTCATTTGTTGCTAAACAGCAGTTGCTTTTATACCGACGGTAGTGTTTGCCTGCATTTATTTAGTCCATCCTTAGTCATTTCATCACGCAAATACAAGGAAGCTTCATGCAACAGATTCCTCGCGACAAAGCCTTGGATAGCACGCTGGCACTGCTGCTAGATGGCTACCTATTCATTCCCAAAAGGTGTCAACGCTACCAATCGGATATTTTTCAAGCCCGACTCCTGTTCCAGCCATCCATCTGCATGACTGGAAAAGAGGCAGCCACGCTGTTTTACGATACTGAGCGGTTTGAGCGAAAAGATGCCAATCCTGAACCGTTGAAGAAGACATTGATCGGTGAAGGTAGCGTACTAGGATTAGATGGGAATGCCCATCGACGCCGCAAGCAGATGTTCATGTCGCTGATGACCCGCGAGAGCATTCAGCACCTGGCCGCTTTAACAACCGAGCAATGGCACGCTTACAGCAAAAAATGGGAAATGATGGACAAGGTTGTACTCCTCTATGAGGTGCGGCAAATCTTATGCCGCGCTGTGTGTCAGTGGACTGGCGTTCCGCTTGAGGAGGGAGAAGTCAAACAACGGACAAACGAACTGGCAGCATTGTTTGAAGGAGGAGGATCTGCCGGACTACGGCACTTGCGGGGAAGGATCGCTCGTCAGCAAACCGAGAAATGGATCGAAGACATCATCGAAAACGTGCGTAGCCACACGCTAGAAGTCGCTGAAGGGAGCCCGGTTCACGCGATCGCGTGGCACAGAGACCTCAACGAAGAACTGCTAGATAAACGGACAGCCGCCATAGAACTGATTAATCTGCTGCGACCTACCGTTGCGATCGCGCAGTTTGTGATTTTCTCGGCACTAGCGCTGCACGACCATCCAGACTGTCGGCAGACACTTCAGCAGGGCGACGACAAGGATGTTGAGCGATTCGTGCAAGAGGTTCGTCGGTTCTATCCCTTCTTCCCGCTGATCGCTGCCCGTGTGCGACAGGACTTCGACTGGAATGGCTACCACTTCCCTAAAAAGACAAGAGTGTTTCTAGACCTGTATGGCACGAACCACGATGCGCGGCTGTGGGAGAACCCGGATGAGTTTCAGCCAGAACGGTTCCGCCACTGGGATGGAAGCCCCTTTAATTTCATTCCCCAAGGGGGAGGCGATTACCAAGTGGGGCATCGCTGTGCAGGTGAATGGATCACGATAGAACTGATGAAAGCGTCGGTGAAGTTCTTGACTCAATCGATACAGTATGACGTGCCCGAACAGGATCTGCGCATCAGCCTATCGCGAATACCCGCCATTCCAAAAAGTCGTTTTATCATCAGCAACGTCCGGCGAACAGACTGATGCTGCATGTAAGTAGAACGATAATTCCTCCAGAGTAGAGTAGTGCTCTCAGCTAGTCGTTGCGCAGGATAAGCCGATGTTAGCGGCGGAAGTCGTCAAGCGATCGCGAAACGGCAGCAGTGAGCCGCAGGAGACCTTGCTTGGCAAACCGCAGAACTCTCGCGCTTAAATTAAATGCCAACGGCTGATAAGATTCGCTCAGGAGTTAATTTAATTGATGAGGGCCTTAAAATCACTCATCAAGTCCTAGCGTTCTCTACGAGATCACCCATGTTTATCGACTACATCACATTGATGCTGATCAATTTGGCAGCCGGGCTTTCTCTTCTGTCGGCTTATGTGTATCGAGGACTAGATGAGCCTATTCAAAAACGATGGGTTCCCGGATTTGGCGTGGTCGGTGCGATCGCGCTGGTTACGGGCTTGCACATGGTTTTTACTTGGGCAGTTCCGGGCAGCTACAACATCGCCTTTGGAGAAACGTCTGTCCTGTTTGGCATTCTGTTTGTAGGGACAGCGTGGGCGTTAGCGGCTGGCTGGGAGTTAATTACGCTTGCCGCCTATGGATTTTTTGCGGGCTTAGCCGCAACGCTAATTGGCATTCGCATCATCAACTTAGGACTAACTCAAACGCCTCTTGTTACAGGCGTCGCGTTCATTTTGACAGGGTTAGGAGGCATTTTTGCGGCTCCAACGCTGCATTGGAAATCCACGCGATCGCTCAGAACCGTTGGAGCGCTCATTTTAGGTCTAGCGGCTCTCATCTTTACCGTCATTGCCCTCAAAGCATACTGGTCACACCTAGAAGGATTCTCGAACTGGAAGCCATTGCCAATGCGAGGAGTCACTCCACCAAGTCCAGGATCGCCATAAACTGAATTCGCCATACGCTACTGTAGACAAGGTTTGACATCAACATCGGCTCTTTAAGCATCAACGGTGAAGGTTTGAAGTGGGCTACTTCTCCAGTGCGACTAAACAAGCGCTGCTAAAGATGGGATCTACTCATGTGCGTCAACTCAAATCCCGAAACTACTACAATGTATCTGGCTTAACTTTGTATCTGTCTTAGTATCTGTCTCAACTTTTCATCCCTCACCCCTCATCCCTCATCCCTTCTTCTCTAGGAGCCTCCTCTCATGAACGTCTTTGGCATCGGCTTACCAGAAATGGTGCTAATCATGGTCGTCGCCCTGCTGGTGTTTGGACCCAAAAAATTACCAGAAATTGGCAAAAGCATGGGAAAAGCCATTCGCAGCTTTCAGGATGCGTCTAAAGAATTTGAGTCAGAATTTAAGCGAGAAGCAGATCAATTAGAGAAATCCACTCCCCAAACGATGAAGGCGACTCTAGAAACTCCTGAGAAACCTAGTCTTTCACCGGCCGACGCAACGGTTGAAGAGATGGTTGAAGAGGCTGTGACCAATACCACCGAGAAAGAAGGCTAGTTTGACCTGACGTATGAGCGACGATACGCCCTCTAAGCTAGTCATTCCGCAACTCATTGTAGGACTGGGCAACCCAGGAGCGAAATATGAGCAGACCCGACATAACGTCGGATTTATGGCGATCGCGAAACTCGCGAAAGTCTGGCAAATCAACCTGTCCGACAATAAGAAGTTCCAAGGCTTATTTGGCGAAGGCATGAGTCCGACGGGAAAAATTCGCCTACTCCAGCCGACCACCTATATGAATAATTCGGGACAGGCAATTCGCGCGGTCATCGATTGGTATAAATTGCCGAGCGAGTCGGTGATGGTGGTTTACGACGACATGGATTTGCCCGTTGGCAAACTGCGGCTACGATTGTCTGGTTCAGCAGGCGGGCAAAACGGCATGAAATCCGCGATCGCTCACCTCGGCACGCAGACCTTTCCCCGGTTGCGAATCGGCATTGGTAGCCCTAAATCTGCGCCAGGTGACAACGCTGTTTCTCATGTCCTCGGCACCTTTGCCCCATCTGAAAAACCGATCATCGAAGACGTTTTAGACTTAACCGTGAGCGCGATCGAAGTCAGCCTCAAGCAGGGGGTTGAAAAAGCAATGAGTCTTTACAACAATCGTAGTGTCGAATAAAAACCTAAATTCAAGCACTTCTAGATTTAAGTATTGTGTCTAAGCGTCTTCCCGAAACGACTGCTCATGTCCGCATCTTCCGCCAGTCCTGGCAACAGGGCGAAATTGAGGGCGAAGTGATCGCTAATCAGTATGAATGGCAATTTCGCTGGCTGTTTCGCTGCGGACAGTTGGTTATTCATCCATCGCTAGGGCGGGCCTTAATTAAAGAACCGTTGGGGCGATTTTTAGAAGCAAAGGACTATCAATTGGAACCGGGCGGAGATTATTCGTTTACGATCCGGGCGGACTTGTGACAGGGCAAATTTATGATCCCAAATCTGTGATCATGAATTTGTAATCAATACGATTGGCTTCGCCAAGCTCCGAAGGATTGCCCATAATACAAATATCCTTCAACCACGAGGAACCTAAGATGACGACATCGCTTGACCTCAATGAAGACTTGCTTTACCCAAGCGGCGATGGCGAACCAATGGCGGAAAACACAGTACAGTATCGTTGGATTGTCATCCTCAAAGAAAATTTAGAAATTATTTTTGCAGATGATCCAAATGTCTTCATTGCCGCCGATATGTTTTGGTATCCGGTGCAAGTCAAAACGCCGCCAGCGCCTAGACAAGCACCCGATGTGATGGTGGTCTTTGGCAGACCTAAAGGAGATCGGCGCTCTTACATGCAGTGGAAGGAAAATAACATTCCGTTTCAGGTCGTGTTTGAAGTGCTTTCAGATAGCAATAGAACCCGCGAAGGTAGAACAGCGCTCGACTTTAAGTTCCGCTTCTATCAGCAATATGGCGTGGAAGAATATTACATTTACGATCCCGATGAGTGTGTGTTGCAAGGATGGCAGCGCCAAAACAATCAGCTAGTTTCGATCGCGCAGATGTCTGATTGGACGAGTCCTCGATTAGGCATTCGGTTTGGGTGGCAACCCAGCACAGAGCTAGAAGTCTATCGCCCGAACGGACAGCGATTTTTAAGCCCAATGGAGTTAGAGCAGCAGCTTCAGCAAGAACGTCAACGGGCAGAACAGGCAAACCAACGGGCAGAACGAGCAGAACAGGCAAGATTAGGGGCGGTTCCGAGGTTACGATCGCTAGGATTAACCCCCGAACAAATTGCCGAAGCCTTGGATTTATCAATAGACGAGGTGAGATCGAGCGACTAAATTCAATCACTCGAATTTCATCGCTTAAATTTCAATACTCGAAGTTGACGATCAGAGCTAGTCCGTCAACCGTTGTAAATAGCGCTCAATTAATAGAATCGCCACAATATCATCAATGCTGCGGGGTGGCGTCCGCATTCCTTCCGGGACAAGCCGTGTTAGACCCGTCGGCGGATACATCTGCCAGTAGCGATCGCGCGCCTCCAGAGAACTATGCCGCTCATCGACCATGACCACCCGCAACGGTTCCCCCAATTCATCTCCTAATTTCTGCTTCCACGCTTTTGAAGAGGTTTGATCCCCCATAATCAAGAGCGAAATCGGAAACCGTTGACGCAGTGATTTGATCGTGGCGATCGCACTTTCTGCCGTCACGACCTCGTGATAATACAACCGCCGATCAACGCCCATCACCGCCAACCCACACTTCTGCCGCCCCGGATCAAACCCCAGAATTACAGGTTGATCCAGCACCGTCTGTCCCTTCTCCATCGCTTTCCAACTGTCCATGACTACGACGTTTTCAGTACCACTTGACCGTTTTGAATCACCACTAATCCTATTTTGAGCGGTCCTACTGTGTACGTTACATCGGATGCCACCGCCCGGAGTTCTACCGGAGTCTGAAATTGGCGCAGTTGCTCTATAAAGCCCGATAACGACTCTAGGTTTTCAATCTGAACGCTATCGTTAATTACGCCTGCCCGTTTCGCGCGGAAATTGGAGAAGGCGAGCAGTTGTTCGATGTTTTGTTGGAACTGCTCAGACGTCAGCTTTGAGGGTTCAATCGACTTTGCAGCCACCACATCCCCTGCTAAAAACACGACCCGATTGGGAATAGCACTGGCAAAGACGGAAACGGGTCGCCGTTCGCCCCGGACATAGTTAGCGTCTGCCGCAATTCTCACCACGTAGTCTTGACCATCATTAATCTTTTTAATCAGACGCTCTACCTCGGCGGTCTTAATTAGAACGATTTGCTCTTCCCCGGTAGAACCAGGTTGGATCAACTGCCAGGCCGCTCGATTTGCCTCTTTTAGCAAGCGATCGACTGCGGCTTTGGCAGCGGCTGGATCAACCACCCGCAGCACACCCGCCGACAGCACCTGACTCCGCAGAATCGCCAAATATCCGCCGCGAATCAGTTGGGCTTCTTGCTCAGACTGCTGCACCGCTTCGGCTAAGAGCGCTTGCTGAGATGCCAACTGTCGAAGTTGAATTTCGCGCTCGGCAATCACGCGATCGCGCTCGGCGATTTCGCGATCGCGCCTCTGAATCGTGCTCGTCCGCTCCGCAATTTGACTATCGCGCTCGGCAATTTGCGCTTTGACGGCATCGCGCTGAGCAATTAGGGTTTTCTGCTCGCTCTGCAACTGATTAATCTCCGATCGCAGCCTTTCAGCCTGCGCAGATACGGCATTGAGTTGACCGCGAATCACATCCCGCTGCGCCTCAGCCGTTCTGAGCTGCTCGTTGGTCTGTCTCTGCTTTTCAAGGGACTGCTTCAGAGACTCATTAATTCGATTGAGTTGTCCTTCCGCTTGTGTCCGCTGGGCGCGGGTGCGCTCAAGTTCATCCTCGACCTTACTCTTCTGCTGATTAGTAATTTGCAAATCATCTGAGTTTTTCCGTAAGGCTCGATTTTGCTCCCGGACTTTCTTTTGCAAGTCGTTGAAATCGAGCAGCATATCGCGAAACTGGCGGCTACTCGCAAACAAAATGCCAAATGTCGAGGCGGAAATTAACGTTCCGGTCAAAATCGTCACGAGAGTTGCCGTGCGCTTAGGCCGCAGATTAAACAAGCTCAGACGCGCCTTTCCAACTTTGGTGCCAATGCGATCGCCAACGGTTGCGATCAGCCCGCCCAAAATCAAAACTGCCAAAATCAGAATTAGCCCTATGTCGGACATTGATGCTCCAAAACGCTCCGGCTTAGTTCACTCGACAAGCAGGACTCCGCATCTATTATGCCTGCGGAACGGATATCACTGCTGCGAAGAAAATGTGTGATTTGGAGCGAGGGCAGAGAAAGTCTAAGTAAATTGCTGGCTTAACGTGACCGGATTGTGAACGGTAATCTTTTTCTTGTGAATCGAGATCATGTTATCTTGCCGCAAATCGCCTAATAGACGGGTGACGGTCACGCGAGTTGAGCCAATTGCTTCTGCGATCGCTTGATGCGACAGTTTGAGATCAATTGTGATCCCTTCTTGGGACGGTACGCCAAAATCGCGGCAGAGAATCAGCAAAAAGCTGACCAACCGCGATCCCATATCTCGGTGCGCCAACGTTTCGATCATCATCTCGGTTTGTAGAATGCGAGATGACAGTCCTTTCAGCAGCATCATTGAGAGATCTGGGTTGTCTTTCAGGGCTTTCTCGACCTGCTCGATGGGCACCGACAGCAACTCTGCTGGAGTAAATGCCACGGCATGATAGAAACGATCGGCGCGTTGACCTGTAATTAGCGATAGCACCCCAAACACGCTGTTCTCTCTCAGCAGGGCCACGGTGATCTCCTCGCCTGCCTCGTACACGCGCGAGAGCTTGACGGCTCCTTTCTGCAAGAAGTAAACCCGTTCCGCCGGATCACCCGGAAAGAAAATAGTTTTGCCACGCTCAAATGTTTCTACAACGGGGGGGTATGCCCCTCCACCGATTTGGCGAAATAACGATGCAAGCGGTCTCTCTTTGGTCACTATCATTTCTTCCCTTTATCGTCACTCAGACGTTCTCTTAGCAACTATTAGGCTCACCGGTGAGCAAACTTTTCTATTAAAACCCCTATAGAAAATTGTTCTATTGAGGCGAGTCATTGTAAGCGAAGCCTTTGTAAACAATTGATGACTTTAGAACACTTAAACTGACTGCAAACGCAGTTTTTGTGCCTCCTTATACATTTCTGCCCGTATTTTAAGAATTTTAGAAAATCTCTGTGATTTCCTCACCAAAAGATTGACTCGTATTGAACGCTTTTTGGGGAGAATAGTCAATCATTTTGACCAGATTCTAGCGCAAAGCGGACTGGAGAGAGGGAGCCCTGATCTATAACTGGCATTAGAGAGGTAGATTTCGCTTTGGATAAGTTACAGCAGTCAGGGGGCGATCGCATTGCTCCAACGTGCGATCGCCCCCTGACTTACATTCGAGTCATTCAACGGCGGCTTTTGCACTGGCTCCATTCTTCACAGCAGGCGACTTGGTCTTGATCTCATTGACGCTTGGCGGAACGCTAAAAGCGTTGCGTGAGGAAGTTTTCTGCCCCTTTGCTCGTGGCTTTCCTCCGGCCATCCAATATTCTTTTTGATATTTTTCATCGAAGAACTAGGATTCTCCCAAGCCCTATGCTCTAATAAGTTTGCAAAATCTGCGATAAATTACGATTCCTAACTGATGAAAACTTTAACAATCAAATTATCCAAGATTGTTGCTTGGTAGTCGGGCGGTAAACGATAATTTTTATCCCTTTAGATTTGTCTAGGCTACAAGATTTTACAATTGAGAAGTACTTAGTTTGGGCACTGCTCCAGATGACATTACAAGAACTACAAAAACAGGTACTGCAACTATCCATCCGCGATCGTTGGCAATTAGTGCAGGCTGTTCTCACATCCCTACAGGAAGACACCCGTTTAGAGGTGAAGCCGAAGAACCTGTCTCGGCTGCGAGGAATCGCGAAGAACCCAACAGCCCTAAATGACACTGATAATACAGAAGATTATGTGACTTACCTCACCCAGAAATACCAGTAATGCGAGTTTTGGTTGATACCAATATTGTTCTTGACTTTCTACAGGAACGCGAGCCATTTGTAGAAGATGCAGCGAAGCTATTTGAGCGAATTGATGTAGGAGAGATTGAAGGTTTTATTGCTGCAACCACAATTACCAACATCTATTACATCGTTCGGAAAGCGGCGGGAGTAGGGGCAGCCGAAGATGCAGTCAGTCAAGTTCTAACAGATTTACAAATCTGCACAATAGATCGAGCTACGTTGGAACAGGCGGTTGCGTTGGGCTTTCGAGATTTTGAGGATGCAGTTCAATATGCTTGTGCAATATCTACAGCCTAGATGCAATTGTGACTCGTGACGTGTCTGGGTTTGTGGGCACAGAGATTCCAGTCCGGTTGCCAGGAGAACTGCTACTACCGGACAATTAGCCAAATTGGATTCGCTTTCATCGTCTATTAACATCAGACATCTACACAACCTCTGAATCTGGACAGAGTGAGGACTTAGCGATCGCTTAAACCCTGCCAAAGCCAGTTTCCTTCGAGTAATCGCTTCTATCGAACCCGTCCCACCCATCGCGCAATTTTTAACTAACTCATCCTTTCCTGCTATCCTCATAATTGCTCTCCACTCAGACTGTCATGCTAGACCTGACCGGAAAAAATGCCCTCGTCACCGGAATTGCGAACAATCGCTCGATCGCGTGGGGGATTGCTCAACAGTTGCACAAAGCAGGGGCAAATCTTGGCATTACCTATTTGCCCGATGAGAAAGGCAAAATGGAAAAAAAGGTCGCAGAACTCGTAGAACCGCTTCAACCAAGCTTGTTTCTACCGCTCAATGTGCAAGATGAAGCGCAAGTGCAGTCAACGTTCAAAACCGTAGGCGATAAATGGGGCAAGTTAGATATCTTGATTCACTGTCTTGCGTTTGCGAATCGAGACGATTTGACAGGCGATTTTAGCGGCACAAGTCGCGCCGGATTCACAACGGCATTAGATATCAGCGCCTATTCACTCATTCAAATGGCAGGCGCAGCGAAATCGTTAATGACAGACGGCGGCAGCATTGTCACGCTCACCTATTTGGGTGGCGTCAAAGTCATTCCAAACTACAACGTCATGGGAATTGCGAAAGCGGCGTTGGAAATGAATGTTCGTTATCTCGCGTCTGAGTTAGGGCCAAACAACATTCGCGTGAACGCCATTTCAGCCGGTCCGATTCGGACATTGGCATCGTCAGCGGTGGGTGGCATTCTAGACATGATTCATCACGTTGAAGCCGTTGCACCGTTGCGCCGGACTGTAACCCAAACCGAAGTTGGAAATACGGCGGCATTCCTCTGTAGCGACCTATCGAGCGGCATTACCGGACAAGTCGTGTACGTCGATGCTGGATACGAAATTATGGGCATGAGCGGAGCGAAAGCGGCGGAATAATTTTCTCCGGTTTAGGGATGAGACGCCAGAGACAGAAATGAGTAAGCGTTACCCTTGAGTCATAGGCTCATCTGCACGAGTCATGCTGAATTTTATTAATCTGGACGAATGTAATCTGGACGAATTGCTGATCAAAAACTCCCGCCTTTGATAACCAGCCAAGCCCTTCAGACATTAGCTTGAAACCAGCCTACGCGAGTATATTCATTCAATCTAAAAGATAGGTTGATAGAAGCGATCGCTACGACTTAGCATAGTGGTCACTACAGTTCTTTTTACACCTGAAATCGCGATGCAAACCAGTGACCGTCCCCAGACTTCTCCCGCCTTTACCGTTGCTCGAACCGCTTCTGTCAGCCGTAAAACGGGTGAAACCGATGTTCATGTCAGCGTCAATTTAGACGGGACAGGTCGCTGCACCGCCAATACTGGCGTTCCGTTTCTCGATCACATGCTGCACCAGATTTCATCTCACGGCCTGATCGATTTAGAGGTGCAGGCAACGGGCGATATTGAGATTGATGATCACCACACCAATGAAGATGTGGGCATTACGCTGGGCATGGCGTTAGCAAAAGCAGTGGGCGATCGCAAGGGCATTGTCCGCTTTGGTCACTTCGTCGCACCGCTCGATGAATCATTGGTTCAAGTTGCGCTCGATTTTTCAGGGCGTCCTCATCTGAGCTATGGGTTAGAGATTCCAACACAGCGCGTGGGAACGTATGACACGCAATTAGTTCGTGAATTTTTTGTAGCAATTGTAAATCATTCGCAAATGACGCTGCATCTTCGGCAACTTGACGGCATCAATTCGCATCATATTATTGAGGCGACGTTTAAGGCATTCGCACGATCGCTGCGAATGGCAACGGAAATTGATCCGCGTCGCGCTCATGAAATACCCAGTTCAAAAGGTGTGTTGTAGTGCGTCGATTTGTTCTAATAGCGGCTTTGTTGGTGAGTGTTCCTGCGATCGCGTGGGTGTCTGTCTCTCCTGTTGCCGCTCAATCCACGTGGAAACGAGTTCTATTTCAAAAAGAAGGCTTTTCGGTAATCGTGCCTGAAATGCCGAAAATTCGCAAAGAGAAGGGGCTTTCGCTCTACGAAGTTGTCCGCGACAAAGAACAGATGAGATATGCCGTGGGTTATCTTGATCTCGCGATCGCTCCGGGCAATGATTCTAAATTAATCAATGAGGTCTATGAAGGCGTCAAAAAAGGTGCAGAAAAAGATAAAGGAGATTTGGTTGCCTATCGCACGATTGAGCGAAATGGATTTCCGGGTCGAGAAATGACATTTTTCTTGCCTGATGGCTTTGCGGCTCGGTGGCGAGTCTATATCGTTAACAAACGAGCTTACTTTCTCAGCGCCACGACTACACGAAAGAATTTACAGACCGATTTGGCAGGAAGTGTAGCGGTTTTTCTCGATTCGTTTCGACTCAATGCAAAGCGTCCTGCGCCTCAACAGCTACCCCGTCAAAGCGTTCCTATCTTGCCCTCGCCAAGTCCAACACCTTCTCCTACCGTAACGCCGTTGCCAAGTCCAACACCCTCTCCTACCGTAACGCCCTCACCAGGTTCAATCCCTTCTCCTACAGCGACGCCCTCTCCTCAAGGCAGACGATAGATAATGATATCTATCCAAGCGCCCGGATTAGCTTTTGGGCGGTCTGACCGATCGCCGTCAATTCTACGTGCCGCCCAGTTTCTTGGTAAGTGAGCCGAATTTCTAGATAGTCTTGAGGTCTATAGGGCAAGCGGTCTGCCCATTCGATCGCCACGATGCCGAGTTCGACTTCAAGCCCTTCCCAATAGAGTTCTGGGTAGAGGGTGGCAGTTTGCGATCGCTCCAGTCGATACAGATCAAAGTGATAGAGCGGCACGCGCCCATCCAGGTATTCGTTAATCAGCGTAAAGGTTGGACTCTCGATCGAGTCTTGGATGCCTAATCCTGCACCAAGCCCTTGAATTAAGGTGGTTTTACCGCTTCCCAAGTCGCCTTCAAGGAGCAACACAGTTCCGGCTGGCAGCGATCGCCCCAGTTGAATTCCTAAGTGACGGGTTGCTTCTGCATTGGGTAGCGTCAGAACGTCCTTCATAAAGTTCTAATCAGAAGTGACTGGCGCGACTAAACCACTTCAACAACACCTTTGCCAAGCGTTGCGAATCGTGGCGGACATATCCGGTTTCTGGATCTTCCATCATGATATTGGCTCGAATTGCCCGTCGCCCTAATTGCATCACGGCTTCCGTATCAAATTCTACAGGATAAGATTTTTCCTGAGCGTAGCGCAGCAAGGCTTTAGCAGAGGGCGGATACTTTTGGACTAACACCGCATCAAACAGACGCCGACCGCACACGCGATCGATGGCGCGGATGTGATCGGCAACCGTGTAATCGTCTGTTTCTCCCGGCTGAGTCATAATGTTGCAGACATAGATACAGGGGATTTCCCGTGCGGCGATCGCATCAGCAATATCGGGCACTAACAGATTGGGAATCACGCTCGTGTAGAGGCTGCCAGGACCCACGATAATATAGTCTGCATCTGCGATCGCCGAGACCGCTTTTGGTACTGCCGGAGGATTTTCAGGAATACAGCCAATGTGAACAATCTTTCCGCCTGCTTCGGTAATATTCGACTCGCCTTCGATCCGGCGTCCGTCAGAGAGTTCGGCCCACAGCCGGACATCGCTCAGCGTGGCAGGTAGCACTTGACCTTGTACCGCTAACACTTTAGAACTCGCCGCGATCGCTTGCTCAAAATCTCCGGTTATCTCGCTGAGAACCGTGAGAAATAAGTTTCCGAAACTGTGCCCAACCAGTCCGTCTCCCGCTTTAAATCGATATTGAAATAATTCGGTTAACAGTTTTTCTTCATCGGCAAGAGCCGCGATACAGTTGCGAATATCGCCCGGAGGCAACACGCCAATCTCTCGACGCAACCGACCCGAAGAGCCGCCGTCATCTGCCACCGTAACGATCGCCGTGATGTTGGCACTCGCTTTTTTCAAGCCCCGTAGCAACGTTGACAGTCCGGTTCCCCCTCCGATCGCAACGATCTTTGCCCCCCGATTGAGCCGACGGTGTTGCAGCAGCACATCAATCAGTTCTTCGTCGCGCTCAGGCATCAACACTTCGGTAATCGACCCAAAGGTGCGAGTCTGACCCCAAAGAATCAGCAGGATGCCGAGCAGCAGTACGAGAGGCCCACTAATATAGCTGGGAACGACCCGAGTAATCGTTTCTAAGACATCGCTAGCAAACTGAGTGATGTAAAACACGGGCGTGAGCTTCACCCAAATCGCTGCACCGAGAGAAACGAGTAAAACTCCTCCCGCACTAATTAGCATCCAGCGTTTGACCGCCAGCCCTGGAGCCAGCCACTTAAACCATTGTCCGACCCAACTTGAGGTGAACGAGTGAGACTCGTGGCGGAGCGCTCGGACAGCTTGCTTGATGAAACGATTTGTCGTCATGTGGATCGACCTACGGACGATGAATATAGGGGCTGAATACGTGCAGGATAACCTAAGTTGTGCATTCTAATAGCTCAATCTGTCTCAAGGACGTTAGGGTGTGCCTGTAACTAAAGTGAATGACTCCCTAAGGGTCTTCAAAGGTTCTCTAACTGAACCGGAACTTTGCTAAAGCGGAATTAGTCACGCTCTCAGCAGGATTAAAAGTGAGAATGTTGGCGCGCGATTAGCGTAGAGCGCAACTCTGTAGGAACCGCGAGGAATGAGGAATGGAAGAATGACGATGATGAGAAAAAGAATGACTATGCTAAATTCATCGTCTTTGCAAAAGGTTGCTGCCAGCATTCCCTTTAATCCTATCCACCTAAATTTGACAGGCTACTCTCTCCATTAATCCTTCATCAATCGCAAGCAGATCCTTCATTGATCGCAAGACAATTTAGGCCAATCCTTCAGCAGACCGCTACCCTGGTAAGTAGCTACTTTGATAAATGGAGGGTGCAATCTCGCTCCAACATCGCAAAATAGCGTTAGATCATCTGTGTGCTACACGGGAATGGCTGAGCCGTTGATTGAATTAAGAGGAATCCGAAAGCAGTTTGGAGGAAATCTTGTCCTCGATCAGGCTGATGTGACCGTTTATCGAGGGGAGGCGCTGGCAATCATCGGACCGTCAGGAACCGGAAAGTCAACGGTACTCCGCCTAATAGCTGGATTAATTGCTCCTGATGAAGGAGAAATTTTTGTCGATGGGAAGCGGCGTAAGGGTTTGATTGAAGATGAACCCGATTCAATTCATGTCGGCATGGTGTTTCAGCAAGCTGCGCTGTTTGACTCGCTCACCGTTGGCGAAAACGTAGGATTTTTGCTGCACCAGCATTCTCGATTGTCTAGAAGACAGATTCGGGAGCTAGTAGACCACCGTTTAGAAATGGTGGGTTTGGCGGGAATTCGCGATCGCTACCCCGCAGAACTGTCTGGCGGCATGAGGAAGCGCGTCAGTTTTGCCCGGGCGGTGATGGCGAACCCGAATAAGCCGGACGACGCGCCTGACGTGCTACTCTACGATGAGCCAACCGCCGGACTCGACCCGATCGCGTCTACCGTGATTGAAGATCTGGTTCGTCATCTCCAGAGTAGCCAGCAAGGATGCCAGAGTTACGTTATGGTCACGCACCAGGAGAGTACGATTCGTCGCACTGCCGATCGCGTCTTGTTTCTCCATCGTGGCAGAGTGCAGTGGGAGGGCAAAACCCACGAACTCGACACGACGGATAATCCTCTAATTCGGCAGTTCTTTAGCGGTAGTGTAGAAGGACCTATTCAAGTGCTTGGGTAAGAGGTATGGCGTTGCGATCGCGAACCGTTCGAGAAGGATCAGTCGGCTTGTTGCTGCTTGTCGGAGCCGCTTTGTTTGGCGGCTTGGTGCTGTGGGTCAAAGGACTCAACCCGGCCAACCGCAGCTTTACGATCGTGGCTGATTTTGCGGTAATCAATGGAGTTCAAGCGGGAACGGCCGTGCGTTACCGAGGCGTGAATGTCGGCAAAATTAAAAGCACGGCTCCAGGAGCCAATGGTGTCGAGGTGCAAATTGAGGTGTCGCCCGCCGATCTGCTGATTCCTAGGGATTCTGAGGTGACGGTGAACCAGACGGGCTTACTCGGTGAAACGGTGGTGGACATCGTTCCGCGCCAACTGCTGGCAGAAGGCGCGATTCGCGCTGCACGCAACTCTAAAGGAAACGCGGGTGAACCCCTTGACCCAGACTGCAACCGGGATGTAATTTTGTGCGACGGTTCGCGCGTCAAAGGTCGCTTGGGCATCAGCACCGATGAGTTAATTCGAGCGACAATTCAGTTTGCCGATGCTTACAGCAGTCCGCAATTTACAGGCAACATCACAACCTTAACGAAAAATAGCAGTGAGGCAGCTGCTCAGATCGCTACCCTTAGCAAAGAAGTTACGGGGCTAGTGAAATCTGCTAGACAGGAAATCGGTACATTCTCAACAACGGCGCAATCGTTCTCAACGACCGCAGACTCTATCACTACAGCAGCAAATCAAGTGACGCTGACGGTGGGGCAAGTGAATGAGTTAGTGACCGCCAATCGAGCAACGCTGGTTTCAACGCTGGAAAATCTCAATGCAACAAGTACCCAATTGCGCGGTAGCATCTCAAGTTTGAGTCCAATTGTCAATCAGGTTCAACGAGGGCAACTGATTCAAAATTTAGAGACTCTTTCTGCAAATGCGGTTCAAGCGTCTGCTAATTTTCGAGATGTGTCAACCAGTTTGAACAATCCTGAAAGCATTACGTTGCTGCGGCAAACGCTTGATTCTGCAAGAGAGACGTTTCAGAACACGCAAAAAATTACTGCCGATTTAGATGAATTAACGGGTGATCCGGCGCTTCGTAATAACTTGAGAAACTTAATCAATGGTCTAAGTGGATTGGTGTCTTCAACCGATCAGCTTGAGAAACAGGCTCAGGTCGCTCAAATTCTAACGGTTCCGTCGCCCACTGCAAAGCTGCGTCCGTTCACCAAAGAAAACACTCAGCTTTCGGCAGAGTTTATGCCAGATTTTCAGTTTGATCCTAGTCCAGCCCCAACTCAACCTTAAACATGCCTTGGTTTGTCTCAGCCACTTTGACGAGTGCGATGGCTGTAGCAACTTATGCCGCGATCGCGTTCGTCGCGACAAATATTGATGACTTGGTGATGCTGATGCTGTTTTTTGCTCAGGTCAATCCGCAATTCAAAAAGCATCATATTTACGCGGGTCAATATTTGGGATTCACCGCATTAGTTTTATGCAGCTTACCAGGTTTTTTTGGCGGACTAGTTGTTTCTAAACCCTTGATTGGGTTACTGGGATTTGTGCCAATTGGGTTTGGAATTCGGAGTTTAATCACTCCAGAGGATCGTGATGAAGTTCAAGCAACGAGCGTGTCATGTAGAGGAATTTTTAAACGCATCAATCCTCAAATCTTTAACGTTGCTGCCGTTACGTTTGCTAATGGTGGAGATAATATCGGAATTTATATTCCACTCTTTGCAAGTAGTACTCTGACCAATTTGGTAATTGTTTTGAGCGTATTCTTCCTACTTGTTGGGGTGTGGTGCCTCATCTCAGATTGGTTAGCAGGACACCCAACTGTCGCGCCTATTCTCAGCCGCTATAGCCACATCTTTGTTCCTGTAGTTCTGATCGGTTTAGGCATCTATATTTTGATTGAGAACCAATCGTGGACGTTGATTTGGCGTTAAGGCGTTGGCTAACTCCAATCGTCTCGCTTTACACCACGACCTTTGTACACCTGCGATGTTTCATGAATCTGACGTGTCCGCTCATATAGCGCATCTTCGGTCAGCTTCCACTGCTTTAGAACCTGATCTAAATCTGTTTGAATGTCTCTAGCGCCTGGAAAGCCGTTGTAGCGAATCTTCAGACGGGCCAACTCAGCGAGATTGTAATCTGTCGGTTCGCCGCTGAGCAGGGCATCGACAATTTGGCGATCGCTGTTCCACAACGGATGCTGCTGGTCTTTTTGCTCTTGCGTCATAGAACTCGCCTCAAAACACCGTGACAGTATAGTACGCCAAGCATGAAATTGAAAATGAGAAGTCTATCTGCGATCGCCCACGAATATAGAAATGGATTGGATAAAAAGTCCTTTAGTCGCTTAACGATTGGACTGGAACTTTCTGAATTAAGACCCTCATTCAAGATAAGCTTTCAATCTGATTCTCAAGCCTAGAATCATAGGCACAAGCGACACTTCCACCTATGACATTGGATCGTGGATGATCTTCATCATGGGTAATCATTGTGGGCAAACAGGCGGAATTATGGGCTGTTTTCTAACACAAAGCACACTCTAATTGCCGCCTAAGACCCAAGGCAAAAGCTAGGCGAATCAGCGAAGTGTAGAGCGCAGCTCCAAAGGAACCGCTCCACTCGCTCGCATCCTATCTGTTTAAACCTAAGCGTTAGCTGCTGCATCACTAGGTTGTTCGGCTGCTTGTTCGGTTGCTTGTTGTTCGGCTGCCTGAGCTACACCCAAGCGGATTTCTGAGCAGAACGATGCCATGCTGAAGCCGCCAAACCGCTTTAAAATGCTGTGACGCAAGCGCACGTTGGGGCTTTCAAACCAAAGGCGTTCTTTTGAGTACATACTTTCGTACTCAGTCACGAGCGTCAGTTCATTACTGTCGTTGATGTGATAGCTTCCTGCGACTGGAGCTTTCTCGGCATAGCCCATTTCTCGCAGCAGCTTTCCTTCTTGCGGATTTTCAGGATCTGCGATCGGCACAAGCACCGTTGAGCCATCGTGTTTTTCCTTATCCCAATCCATTGTGCCGTCCCATGTAACTCGCGCTCCACATGAAGCGGTGGCAGGGTCAACATTATGCTGTTCGCACAGTTGGATTACGGCAGGGTCAGTCTTGTCGAGCAATTCGATTTGAATATTCGATTTTCCAGCCTCTTGTTGCTTAAACGCTAGATGATGGCTAGTTCGCATCGATGACCATTTCCCAGCGCTCTGTTGAAAAAACTCGACAATATCCATGAACAATCCTATGGGTGACTTTAATATGTAATAACCCTTATTTTAGAAGATTAGGAGAGGGAATTCGAGCTTTGGATGGCATCAGGATCGGAGTGATTCAGCACTACAGGGGAAGAAAATGATGCATGATTGCAGGACTAGAGTAACCTAACCGCTTCAGATTGACAGCGTTGAATGGCACTTGCAAACGTCACGATCGCAGTGTGCAGAGCGCTCGATAGTTCAGCGTCAGAGGCAATTCCGGCGGCGTCAAGGTTCTGACCTAGAAGAGGGACGGTGATCGAGGCGGCAGGGATGACCCGCCCCGCCATTACAGTCACGATTTCAGTTAAAGACGCTTGAGCATGAATCGCTCGTGGTGATGCATTGAGTAATGCAATCGGCTTGCCCACAAACTCTTCTCCATTGACCAGCCAATCGAGGGCGTTCTTCAACACACCCGGTACACCATGTGCATATTCTGGGCTGGAGATCAGCAACCCGTCAGACCATTGCACTTGCTGACGTAGATCAGTGACAGATGGCGGTTCAGTGGGTTCAAGATCGGGATTGAAGTGCGGTAAAGCGCCGAGTCCTTCGTACAATTTAACTTCGAGGTTCTCTGGTGCTAACGCGATCGCAGCTTGCAGTAGCGCCGTATTTGATGAAACCTTTCGGAGGCTTCCTGAAATCGCCAGAATATGGAGTGTTGTGGGCTTCGTTTCTCCAGGCATAGTTTCTTCAGACATAGGTTTCAGGGCTGCTTCTAGTATTAACCTTGAGCTTGCCCGTTCTTCCTGATTCCCGCAAGAGGTCAGTGAGGGTGAGGAGACAAGATATAGAGAGATGCTCTACCAGAGCGCCTCTCTACAAAGAGGGGCGTGAGTTACTGACTAGAACGAAAACGTAGTGCGGATTACAGGCACGATCGCAGTATTGTTGGCACTCGATCCTTCTGGGTTAAACACCGCAAATACACCGGGCGTAACACTTATGTTGTCGCTTACCTGGAAGTTAAAGTAGCCTTCTAAGTGATAGGGAATCCGATTTTCGGGATTGAGGGCTAAACCACTGGTTTGAACTCGCTTCAGCGGTTGACCAAAGGTAATTCCAGCCGAGTTGCCTTTTTTGAAAATGTCTTTGACGTGCAAGCCTACTAGCCAGGAGTTGAAATTCGTGGAAGCGTTGACATCGACTAAATCGCTGAAGATATAGGTATAAGATCCTGCCAGCGTAAGCTTCGGAGAAAGGCGGAAAGCAACTGACGCGCTAACGGTGTTGAGCTGAATACCTTCATCGAGATTTGCAACTGTGAAGCCTCCCGGCAACGCGATCGCGCCGATATCTGAACTGCTCAAGCCCGTTCCCAAGATATTGATCTGGTGGTAGCTGTGGGCGTAGTTGAGACCGATGTCGATCGCGGGAGATGGCTTAACCGTGAGTTGTGCGGCTGCTACATAACTACCACCAAACACCCCTGCGCCGAGCGGTGTTCCGCCCGCGAGTCCATTGTTGGCTGGAAGGTTAGCGTTGACTGAGCCGTAGAGCGCTCGCAGATCGATCGCATCTGAGATATTGAAGATAAAGCCTGCGGCGGCAGCGAGTCCAGTTTGTGACGTTCCGCCGGAAACGCGTTGAGCAGCAGGAAGAGCCGCAAAGCGAGAAATTGCGCCTTGCCCTTCACTGGCAAACGGCAAGATTGACGGAAACGCATCCGAAACTTCGGCATTTGTTCCGACAAAAGCGGTGAGTTTGTTCGCAACCGGAAAAACATACAGCAGCTTGTAGAGGATGAGGCTATTGTCTGCGCCTTTTGCCGTCAAGGTTGACGGATCAGCCGTAGGAAACTGAGGCCCATAGGAAAGCTTCACATTACTCGAACTGCCAAATACTGGATCAGCGTAGCCCAGGGTTTGAGCAAGGCTGCTACCACTACCGACAAGTCCGCTGGCACCGAAGTTCTGAGCTTGTAGCCCAGTGATTAACGCGTCTTTACCTGTGAAACTCGTCTTTAGATTCAGGCGAACTCGATTGTTAAAAGCGACATTGGCATCTTGACCATTGGGGACTGCCCCGTAAGCGCTGGCCAGGCTGAAGATTGCTTCTCCTTGCAGTTTGGTTGTGGTGGAGAATTGTTGCTTCTCCAGGGTGGTGGTGCGAGTTTCAAGGGCATCCATGCGACCGCGCAAGGCAGCGAGTTCTGTGACGAATTCGTCTTGCAGTTTTTGTAGGGTTGCCAAGTCTTCTTTCCTGACTAAATCTGAGGTCGATGCGGCGATTAGTTCGTTGACGCGATCGAGACACGCGTTCAAGCCTGCCGCAAACTCATAGCGGGTGAGCGCACGATTACCGCGATAGGTGCGATCGGGATAGCCCGCGATGCAACCATAGCGCTCCACAAGCGATTGCAACGCTTGAAATGCCCAATCGGTTGGACGCACATCCGAAAGTTGGGAGACTGAAGTGACTTGTCCAGAATCTGTATCGATCGCTGAAGCTTGATTGAGTTGCGACACCGAAGGCACTGTTTCAGGAATGGATTGAGCTTCAGAAATAGATTGAGCTTCAGGGATAGATTGAGAAACACTGTTTGTTTCTTTAACAGGTGCTGCGATCGCTGGATTGACAGCAATTACTCCTCCGGAAACCTGCGACGCGATCGCGCCCGCTAATCCACCAATCAAGCTCATCTGTAGCCGTAAACCGAACTGCCTCATTACAATCTCCTCACCGCAACCATATAGAATATATTAATTTTGCTTATAGGTTTCCTAAAACACCCATAAGTTCATTAATTTCTAAATTAGGGGTTAGAGTGTCGCAATGGAATAGAAACACCTTCGGAATTGTTAGTGTCTTTAATAGAGAAAATTCAATGAATCACTCAATGTCTTAGGAAACTTCCAATAGTGACCAACGATAAACGGATGGTTGACGCGATCGCGCCAGTCTGACTGTCCCGCACACAGCATCTTAACCATCTCAAAGTAAATCTCCGATTCTTAGATGAAATCGGAGATCTTTGCTAGCAGAGGATGCAATTTATTCAGGCGCTCTACTTAATTCGTTACGACACATTAAAGCTGTTCGACCGTGGCTCTCAGTCCTTGATTCATCAACGTTTGTAGAAGTTCATGGGCTTTGCTGCGATCGCTAAAAACTCCTGCTTGCAGCACACTTTGTCCGCTCCGAAAGACAGGAAACGAACCTGGAACCGCAGATTGAATTTGAGCCTGTTCACCCTCGCTGCGGGCTTGCACCACGACTCGATAGCGAAGTCCAAACGCCAGATCTTGCCTCACTGGAGCAGCAGACCGTTTGGGAGAGACGGGTGCGCCGCGCCAAACCTTAACCGATGATCCTGCCGTTCGACCGACAGGGATTGACGCTTTGGGCACACGTAAGGTGCCTGATGCCGAAACCGCACCACGAGAAGTAGGCCGATCAACCCTAGAGGACATCGCTTGAAATCGACGAGATGGCGAAGTTTTTGTAGAGTTACGCACTGCCCTAATCGTCTCAGGAGGAGGAACCGGAATGTTAATGGCACCGTCCGAGCCGCGACGAGCTATTGGCTCTGCCAAGCTTCGAGGGATCGCGCTATTTAGTTGGAAGGCAGATTGATTGGAAGCGGTACTAAAATTCGAGGGAGCCGGAACAGGAATCTCAATCCGAGCAACTTGAGATTTTGACTGCTTAGAAAGCGGTACTCGTCTACTGCGCGATGAAGAAACCGCAGGGCGTGACTTCTTAGAAATCGGCGCGACAACGGTTGTGCCCTTAAAGGATGCGGAAGGCTGGCTGGGCGAAAATCGAGCGGGCACAACTCTCGGTAGAGACCGCCCATAGCTTTGAGCAGATGCGACGCTAATCGGAGCATCTGCTACAGCGGGCGTATTGGAGAAATCCAATTGTCCGATCGTCTTATTTCCGGTCATTTGATTGCCAAACGCTGGAATTTTTTGAACGCTTTTCTGAGTGTTGAGATCAAACTGTCCGTTATCTGTAAAGGTGTTGTTGCCAGGGTCGGCGGACGTACCTAAGTTCGGTCGAGACTGCGCGATCGCGACCATGCCATCCCGTGCGTTGCCATCAACGATATTGTTTCGCAGAATCGGTTGCGCTTTCCCTTGAATCACAATGCCATCTTTGTTCTGCGTAATGCGATTGCCAACAATTCGAGGGGCCGCGCTTTGGGCAATGTTGATGCCAAACCCGGTCTGCTCAAAAATGTTGTCGTGCAGTTCTGGGCGCGAGGTTCCGTAAACCGTGATGCCGTTTGCACCGTTTTGATAGAAATAGTTGTTGCGAAGAATTGGAGCACTGCTCCCGACTACAGATGCCCCATCATGACCATTTTTAGTAAACGTGTTGTCACTGATCACAGGACTCGTGGATTCAGTCCACAACCCGTAGCCTTGAGCGTCAGGGTTAGAAACAGTAACGCCCGTTAAGCCTGACTGATTTGCACCGACAATGGTGACACTTTGCCGCGCAAAGGTACGACTCAAAAAGATACCACCGCCTTGAATCAGAACGGTTTGCCCGCGATCACGAGGCTCTCCTTTGATCGTTGTCCCCGGCTTCATTTGCAGTGGAAATGCTTCACCTGTTTGCGCACTATACGTCCCTGGAGCTAACAGAATGATCGTATTTGGTTGAACGATTTGCAAGGCGCGAGTAATGGTTTTGAGCGGCGATCGCACGCTACCCTCAGCAGTATCAACTCCAGCGTTTGAATTGACAAACAAATAATTGTATTGAGGGGACGAATCGGAGGCTTGAGCGAGTTGAATCGGTTGGGCGATCGGTTGAGCAATGGCATGGGATGCACCGCCAAATAACATAACTCCAGAGACGCCCAGCGTTAATACAACACTGGAAGACGGCTTTTCAGGTGAAACTTTACTCACAATCTTTCTCCTATACACGGCAGTAGGATGGCTTTGACTAGAAATAAGAACTAGAAACAAAAACGACCGCAAAAGTACTGATAAAATTCAGCCTTTGATCACTGAGGAGAGCGAATTCCTCATCCGGTTGTCCGTAGGGCATGAGGGCGAAAATGCCTAATGGAAGTTCATGGTAATTGAGTTTTTAAAAACCGCTTCATTTTTGACCAAGGAGTTAGCTGAATTCAGTATTAACCCTTAAGTTATAAAGAATGTCACAATTCAAAATGCCCGACTCCCTCTCGCTGCTAGGATGAGACATTAATCGGTTTGCGCCAATGGACAAAACAGAGCCCGTTCTCCCATCTATGCAACCAGCTTTATACCGAATTTTGGATGCCAATCTTGATCGCGCCCGTGAAGGATTGCGGGTGATAGAAGAATGGTGTCGGTTTGGCCTGAACCACTCCCACTTCACCAACCAGTGCAAACACTTACGACAAGAACTCGCCACTTGGCATCACAGCGATCTGCGATCGGCACGCAACACCCCAGACGATCCGGGTACAGAATTAACCCATCCCAACGAAGCCACGCGAGGCACAATTGAGCAGGTCTTGCAGGCCAATTTTTGCCGCGTCGAAGAAGCGCTGCGGGTGTTAGAAGAATACGGCAAAGTCTACAGCCAAGACATGACCGCATCGCTCAAACAAATGCGCTATCAGGTTTACACGCTCGAAAGCCAACTGATGGCACAGCATCGGCATCAAAAGTTGCGTCAGTCCCTGCTGTATTTGGTCACGTCGCCTTCCGAAACGCTGTTTGCAACCGTGGAGTCGTCGTTGCAGGGAGGACTCAGCCTTGTTCAATATCGCGACAAAGACTCAGATGATTTGACGCGACTGAGTAATGCTCGAACATTACGGCGGCTGTGCCACGAGTACGGAGCACTATTTATTGTTAACGATCGTATCGATTTAGCCCTAGCTGTCGATGCCGATGGCGTTCACCTCGGACAAGACGATTTGCCGATAGAATTAGCCCGTCAGATGCTGGGGTCTCAACGGCTGATCGGACGTTCCACGCACAGTGCCGATGATCTTTACCGCGCCATTCAAGAAGGTGCAGACTATGTTGGCGTGGGTCCCGTCTACGAAACGCCAACCAAAGCAGGCAGACCTGCTGCCGGACTAGAGTACGTGCGTCATGCGACCGAAGAGTGTCCGATTCCTTGGTTTGCGATCGGGGGCATTGACGCGAACAATGTCCACGAGGTTCTATCTGCCGGGGCACAACGCATTTCTGTTGTCCGGGCGATTATGGCCGCAGAGCAACCGACACTGGCAGTGCAATATTTCATGGCGCAACTGGAGCAAAAACGTCGGCTTAAAACACCCAACTTTGTCAAGCAAGATTCAATGACTGATCCGTGGATGACATAGATATGAACAAAAATAGTAGAGAAGAAAAATAGTGAGGGAGAACCAGCGCATGTCTGAGCAAATCACGCTTCAGGTGAATGGTGAATCTAAAACCTGTGAACCAAATCTGCATCTGCCAAATTTTCTAGAGCAACTCGGCTTGAACCCTCGACTTGTCGCCGTAGAATACAACGGCGAAATCTTGCATCGACAGTACTGGGATACAACCGAAATCAAGGAGCGCGATCGCTTAGAAATTGTGACGATCGTCGGCGGTGGATAGGGCGCTCATGTCCGTCTCTTTTAGTACGGTAATCTCCCCTCAAACCTACTACTTAAGGCATTTTCAACCCCTATAGAAGGCGATACAGTAGAGGAGTAGAAAAGCTTAAAGCACTGTAACAAGGTATAAAGCTCGACGTTTAGAACACAAGCATTTGCGTCTAGGCGAGCTAACTGGGACTACGCTATGAAAACACCAAAATCTTTCTTTAAATCACTCATCCGACCCCTGATTGCGCTGGGATTGGCTCTCACGCTGGCACTGGGTCATGCTGATGGTGCGCTTGCAGCGCGCACGGGTGGTCGCATCGGTGGAGGCTCTTTTAGAGCACCTAGCCGGACCTTCACGCCTAGTCGCGGCGGCTATCCTGGTGGAGGATATCCTGGCGGTGGCGGCTACTATCCACGCGGCGGCGGTGGGTTCTTCCCCTTCCTCTACTTCCCGTTCTTTGGCGGCGGTGGCAGCCTATTCACCCTGTTTATCTTCATCTCGATCGCAGGCTTTCTGCTACAAAGCTTCCGACGAGCAACAGAAGGCAACGATCTAGACTACACGACCAATCCATCTGTTTCGGTTGCGAAAGTCCAAGTTGGCTTACTAGCCCAAGCTCGGAGTTTGCAAACAGACCTCGATCGCATTGCTCAACGCGCCAATACTGACTCGTCCGAAGGGTTGGCACAAGTGCTGCAGGAGACGACTCTTTCGCTGCTGCGCCACCCCGAATACTGGGTGTATGGCGCATCGGAAGCTCATCAAGCCCGCTTAGAAGCAGCCGGTGCAGAATTCAATCGCCTAGCTTTGTTTGAGCGGAGCAGATTTACAGCAGAAACCCTGTCTAACGTGAATGACCAACTGAAGCAAGCTTCTCAAGACAGCAACGCGTTGACGGTGGCTGAGCGAGGCGGTGCGTTAGCTGAAGCACCCGGTGAGTATATTGTTGTCACCCTGTTAGTCGGCACTCAGGGCAAGCTACAGCTTCCTACGATTAATAGCTCTGATGACCTGAAGCGTGCCCTCAGCCAGTTGGGGAGCGTCTCCGGCGATCAGCTTCTAGCTCTTGAAGTGCTATGGACGCCTCAAGCTGAAGGGGATGTGTTGACCCGCGATGATGTGTTGGCAGAATATCCTAACTTGAAGCTTGTATAAGTCTAAATTCTGCTTTTGAACACGTTTTTGAACACTGAGTCTGAACATTGGGCTGAACGTATATTTTACGTCCAGCCCGATTTTTTGTCCTAGCTTCTTGCTTACCAGTCTTCGTCTGAACCAAAAAAGAACTGATTGTCAGACGAGAATCCGGGTGACTTCCAAACAGTCATTTCTTTGTCAGGACAAGTTTCTACACCTTCGCCAATGCCATAGGGATGCATTCCGCAAACCAACAGCGCATCGCCATATACCTGTCCGTGGAAGTGACGACAGCCGACGCATCCTAAGTGCTGTTTGAGCAATGGATCGACGGTTTGAAATACAGGTTGAGTGGCTTCCCCGACCATACTTTCGATGCCGAAGTAGGCTTCTAGAACGGGGCTAACCCACTCTGTTACGTATTGCTCAATTTCGTCAGTAAAAACGTTATTAAGTTGTGTTGAGACTTCTTCAGAAATAACAATAAATGTCTCTGCAACTTCCGCCATATCCTGAGCCACTTCAGCGAAAAAATCTCCGATGTGTCCTGCCATCGTGTCTAGCATTTCAGACCAGTCTTTTTGCCATTCATTCATAACGACTTTGCCGGGTTTATAACTCAAGTAAAATCAATATCTCGCCGTTTGAGTGAAGCGTGAACGACTTGAAATCTCTACGCCGAGAGAGTTTAGGGCGAGATGATGTCTGCATCATACCTCGAATTAAAGTCGATCGCCGTAACAGAATATTTCTTCAATAACTAAGCAAAACCTAATCAAAATGCTGCTCACGTTAGAGGTTAATTGAAGAAGTTTTTTTTAGAGTAAATGTAGAATTTTTGTGGAGTTGGTTTCTATGAATAACGCGATCGCATCTTTCATTCTGATCGTTTTACTTTGCACTCTGATCTTTTCCCCATTTTCCGCGTTAGCGATGCTAATGCTCGTCATGTTCGTCGCAGCACTCGTTAGCCTAGTGTCGACTCTCACTCATGCTGTTTTGGGCCACGACTCTGGCACGCCGCAAACCGATAAAAAATAGGTTTGTTTCTCAACGCGAAAATCAAGAATGGAAAAATCAAGTCATTTCAATCGAGCTTAACATCGTGCTTAACGTAGTAAAGTAACTTCAAGTCGGGCACTTCAGTCAAGTTTGCTTTAGGGTTCCAGTGGATTTGTTGCCCGATAGATGTTTCTATCGCTTTAGAAGCCGATACAATATAGAGCTTTACTCATTTTTCTGAGCCTGAGTGAAATCCATGAAGTCTTACTTTGCCGCCGCAATTCAAATGAACAGCCTGCCAGATTTGCAAAAGAATCTGGTTCAGGCAGAAGAGTTGATCGATGTTGCCGTCCGACGAGGGGCAGAACTCGTGACGCTGCCAGAGAACTTTTCGTTTCTGGGTGATGAAGTGGCGAAAATGACCCAAGCCGACGCGATCGCGCAGGAAAGCGAGAAATTTCTCAAAACCGTCGCGCAACGCTTTCAGATCACGATCTTAGGCGGCGGGTTTCCGGTTCCGGTAGGCAATGGCAAAGTTTACAATACGGCGCTGTTGGTTGGCCCCAACGGTCAAGAACTAGCCCGCTACGAGAAAGTTCACTTGTTTGATGTGAATGTGCCCGATGGCAACACCTATCGCGAATCAGAAACGGTTTTAGCTGGAATGCGGATCCCGCCGATTTACCCGTCTAAAGAATTGGGCAGTTTGGGGCTGTCGGTCTGCTATGACGTGCGGTTTCCAGAACTTTACCGTCAAATGTCTCAGTTAGGGGCAGAAGTGCTGTTTGTTCCCGCCGCGTTTACGGCGTACACGGGCAAAGACCATTGGCAAGTGTTGCTACAAGCTAGAGCCATCGAGAATACCTGCTATGTGATTGCGCCCGCTCAGACGGGCCGCCACAATGCCGTGCGGCAGTCTCACGGACACGCAATGATCATTGACCCTTGGGGCATGATTTTGGCAGATGCGGGAGAAGAGGTGGGAGTTGCGATCGCCGAAATTAGGCCAACTCGCCTTGAGCAAGTCCGGCGGCAGATGCCCTCATTACAGCATCGCGTGTTTGTCTAGTCAGACCTCCTGCGGGGATGGAGAAATGTGGGCATTGAGAAATGTTACAGAGTCTGTACCATGGGAAGCAGTGTTACTGCTTTGACTGATGAATAATTTCTCGTCACTAATCTCCACTCCAGTTCAAATCTTGTCGCCAATTGTCGCGAATGCTGAGCCAGAAAGTGGTTCCCTTGTTTTAGCAGGCGTGTTGCTGAGCCTAATCGTGGTTTACTTAGCCAGCAAAATTGGTGGCGAAATCTGTGCCCGTATGGAGCTACCGGCGGTTCTCGGGGAACTTCTAGCGGGCGTTGTGGTTGGCGTTTCTGCGCTGCACTTACTCGTCTTTCCAAGCGCTGATCTAACGGCGAGTCAGTCGATGGTAATGCAGCTATTGCAACTAACGGCTCATCTTGACCCCGCCCCGCTCACCACGACCTTTGAGGTGCAGAGCGAAGTCCTCTCGACCTTGGCAGAAATGGGCGTGATCATTCTGCTGTTTGAGATTGGGCTAGAGTCTGATCTCAAAGAACTGATTCGAGTCGGACCGCAAGCCGCGATCGTGGCAGTCGTGGGAGTGGTAGTTCCGTTTGCGTTGGGCACAGCCGGTCTAATGCTGCTATTCGGCGTTTCATCAGTTCCAGCCATTTTCGCAGGGGCAGCACTAACGGCAACTAGCATCGGCATCACGGCCAGGGTGCTGGCAGAAATTCAGCGGCTCAACTCCAAAGAAGGACAAATTATCATCGGGGCAGCCGTCTTAGACGACGTATTGGGCATCATTGTGCTTGCCGTGGTTGCGAGTTTGGCAAAGACCGGACAAGTCGAAATTGGGAACGTCATTTATCTGATTGTGAGCGCTGGGGTCTTTTTGGTTGGAAGCCTTTGGCTCGGACTCTTGCTTAATCCGTTTCTGGTGTCTCTCATCAACGAACTGAGAACGCGGGGACAACTGTTGATCACCGCCCTAGTTCTGACCTTTGTTTTAGCGGATGTTGCGGTTGTAATTCAGCTAGAAGCCATCTTAGGGGCATTTGCGGCGGGGTTGATTTTGGCAGAAACTGAGAAGCGCACCGAGCTGCAAGAGCAAGTTGCGCCCATCTCAGATATGCTCGTGCCCATTTTCTTTGTCGTGGTTGGCGCACGCACCGATTTGAGCGTGCTCAATCCATTTGTACCCAGCAATCGTGAAGGATTGATTATGGCTGCCTTCTTGGTCGCGGTTGCGATCGCGGGTAAAGTTGTCACCGGATTTACTATTTTTGGGCAACCAGAGCTAAATCGACTCGCGATCGGGGTCGGTATGATTCCTAGGGGCGAGGTGGGCTTGGTGTTTGCCTCAGTCGGTGCAACTACTGGAACATTACCCGAAGCCCTGCAAGCCGCCGTGATTGTGATGGTGATTTTGACTACGTTTCTAGCGCCACCGCTATTACGGGTTGTCTTTACCAACGGTGACTCTGTAGGACAAGAGGACGACCTCGCAATTGAAGGAATTGCCCCCTCTGAACTTCTAGAACCAGGCATTGTTCAACAGGATGACTAGGTACAACGCCAGTCCCAGAGTGCTAAGCACCTGAACGGAGTAGCGCTGAGCCACATCAGCTCTTCTAAAATTGCGCTCTGGGCTAATCTCATCTTTATAATTTCTTTGCAATTAGAACAATGAACCCTAGAAAATAGTTTGATTCTTAAGCATCTATATTAAAATGCTGTAGCCAAATCGCTCACTGCCCCACCCATCGGTAGAAGCACCCTCAGGCTCTTAACGTGTCTTACTAATTGGTCGCAAATTCTTATGCCAGCAGTCATCGAAGCGCTTGTCCAATCTCTGCGAAACTTCAGCGTTCAGCTTTACGTCCGCATCGTTCGAGAGCTTAAAATTTTGCTGAGCTGAGCAGAATTTCCAGAATAGGGTGCAGTCGTGGTGAATATTGGGAAGGTTATTTTTGAATGACCAATCTGATCTCAAGTTTTGGTTCACGGCTGCCCTAAATTGTTAGCTTCGATAGATCAAGAGCTTATCTATCAGGGGTCACAGCAACCATGTAATCGTGTGTGTGAGAAGACTAAATGGGGGAAATGCGGCGCTTTAACTAAGGCAATCATTCATCATTTCGCCTCGCTATTTCTAGCTAAGACTCTGCACCAAATGTAGCAATTTGAAAGCGCGGGTTTGAGTGTTTGCAGGTTCAAAGCAGGGCGACGCGATGCACACAAGGAGAACGACATTGAAACGCGATCAGGTCAACAATCAACGAAACTGGAGAGGGCTAAATTCTTATTTATATTCTTTATTACCCCTTGTTTTCTTTTTCCTAACCTCGCCTGCCGAGGCAGCGAGACTGCAATCTTGGCGGTTTGATGCGGCTCAAAATCGCCTCGACTTTACAACCGATGATGGGGTACAGCCCAGAGCGCAACTGATTGCAGATCCGACGCGACTAATTATTGATCTGCCCGGAACGACTTTGGGGCGTCCTGCTGTCACCCAGTCTTATGGAGGGGCGATTCGCTCTGTGCGGGTAGGGCAATTTGAGCGAGGAACGACTCGGATCGTGATGGAACTTGCTCCTGGCTATACGCTTGACCCGGCGCAGGTGAAATTTCGCGGAACAACGGCTCAGCAGTGGTCGGTGCAAGTACCAACACCTCAATTTGCGGGTACTAATTCGGAAGTAGCGCAACTGCCGACGTCGCCCAGCGGTCGTCCGCCTCTCACTAGCCTCCCTCCAAGCAGCAATCGGCCCTTGCTCAGTCGTGGAGGCACTCAGATTCAAAGCATTCAGGCGACCCAAGACGGCTTCTTTCTGCGAACCACAGAAGGGCAAGCGCAAATCCGATCGCTTAGAAGCAGCGATCGCCGCCAGATGTATATTGATATTTACGGAGCAACACTCGCTTCCAGCGCTTATCCTCGCGATTTATCGGTGAACCAAAATGGAGTGAGCCGGTTGCAGGTGTCACAGTTTCAAGCCTCGCCGCCTGTAGTGAGGGTGGCATTATCTTTATCCCCCGATAGCCCCAACTGGGAAGCTTCGATGAGCGGCACGGGCATTACAGGCGGTATTGTGGTTCTGCCCCAAACGTCTGGGTCTAGCTCCATTCCGACAGCTGAATTGCCGCGATCTCAAAGTCAGTTACCTGGATCACAAGCTCAGTCGGGAACTGCCAAAATTCAGTCGGTGGAATACGACGCAGCCGCCA
This sequence comes from Myxacorys chilensis, assembly GCF_059505265.1. Lineage (NCBI taxonomy): Bacteria > Bacillati > Cyanobacteriota > Cyanophyceae > Leptolyngbyales > Leptolyngbyaceae > Myxacorys > Myxacorys chilensis. The sequence goes on from NZ_JCACKG010000149.1 coordinate 109,456, forward strand.
GTCAGCTTCTGATTCGAGCCGATCAGCCTATTACCTACACATCAGGGTGGGACAGAGCCACCGGAGCGTATCGAATTACGGTTCCATCGGCGAGACTAGACAGCAACATTCAAGGGCCGCGACTGCCCAGCAACAGCCCCCTGCTGCAAGTCCGGATTCGCCAAGAGGACACGAATGTGGCGATTTTGATGACGCCTGCCTCTGGTGTTCAAGTCGGAACTCCTAATCAGCCCAGTCGTCAACTCGTGTCGCTCTCGCTTCGACGAAGCGCTCTGTTGTCTCCCCCAAATCCGACTCCGGGTTCCTCCATTCCTGTTCCTCCGGCCACCAGTCCAAATCCGGTTCAGCCGCGCCCCCGCACACCAAATGGTCGTTTAGTGGTGGTGATTGATCCAGGACATGGAGGACCTGATCCGGGCGCAGTCGGCATTGGCAACATTTACGAGAAAAATGTTGTTTTAGACATCAGCCGTCAAGTGGCGGCGCTGTTAGAGCAGCAGGGCATTCAAGCGATTCTGACTCGCCCCGACGATCGAGATTTAGATTTAGAACCACGAGTGGCGATCGCACAACGCGCCAACGCGACCATTTTTGTCAGCATTCATGCCAATGCGATCAGCATGAGTCGCCCCGATATTAATGGCTTAGAGACGTATTACTTCTCGTCTGGCGCAGGTCTGGCACAGTCGATTCACAGCAGCATTTTGCAGGCGACCGGAACGCGCGATCGCGGCGTCCGCAAAGCCCGATTCTACGTGATTCGGAAAACCTCAATGCCGTCTGTCTTAGTTGAGACAGGCTTTGTGACGGGGGCAGAAGATGCGCCCAAGTTAGCCACGCCTGGTTATCGACAGCAGTTAGCTCAAGCGATCGCGCGGGGCATTATTCAATACTTGCGTTAGCGCAATCAGACTTGAGCCTCTAGGGAATTGCGCCTAGGCTTAGAATTTCGTATGGTGTGAATTATTTGTGGTGTGGAGTTCAAACTTTAGAATATGAAGAATCAAACATCTGATGCGGTTAGACGAGCAGAGTCAATGCTCCATGCCTCATCGCAAAGCTCCGATCTGATTGGGGTGTTTGATAGTGGAGTGGGCGGCTTAACCGTGTTGCGTGAACTCTATCGCCAACTGCCAAACGAATCGATTTTATATTTCGGAGATACAGCGCGATTGCCTTATGGAACGCGATCGCGCTTAGAAATTGAACAATTTGTGCGGGAGATCTTGGTGTGGATGACGGCACATCGCGTCAAGATGGTGATCATGGCGTGCAATACGAGTTCGGCTTTAGCGATCGAAACGGTTCGCCAAGAATTTCCGGGATTGCCTATTTTGGGCGTTATTTTGCCCGGTGCGCGGGCAGCGGTTCAGAAAGGCAAGCGGATTGGGGTGATTTCGACTCCGGCTACGGCCCAAAGTGATGCCTACCGTCAGGCTATTTTAGAAGTCGATGCGACGGCACACGTGTGGCAAGTCGGCTGTCCTGAATTTGTGCCCCTGATCGAACAAGGTCGAATTAATGACCTCTATACTTATCAAGTTGTCGAGCAGTATTTGCGGCCGTTACTAGAGCAGGAAATTGATACCTTAGTGTATGGCTGTACTCACTATCCGCACTTGGCTCCTGTAATTCGGTCGATTGTACCTAAGTCAGTACAATTGGTTGATCCGGCATCTCATGTGGTTTTAGCAGCGGCTCAAGAGTTAGATGTGTTGGGTCTGCGGCATACTCGCCCACCAAAGCCGACTCGATTTTATGTGAGTGGCGATCCGCATCCATTTGTTCAGATTTCTCGTCAATGGTTAGGCTGTACCCCATGTGTGGAGCAAGTGCGGTTGCCAGAGGTTGCGGAGCAGGTAGCAAGTTAAACGGGAGCAGCGCTTTTGCTTAGTACGATCGCGGCTAAGGCTATAAGCAGCTAGGTTAACTAGCTGCTTTAGATCAAATCACGGTGTATGAAATTGAAACAGTTCCTCTAACAGGATGTAGAGCTTGCTATCGGCTGCTAGTTGGTCTAGTGACAGGAATGCTAGGTAAATAAACCGTTTCGCCATTCAACAGAGCATACACGCTCTTATTGGGATAAGCTTTCTTGTTCCACTGCAAGTTCGCGATCGCTTGCTCCTGGTTCCAATTTGGCTCAAACCCGACGCGCAGTCCACCCCAAAATAACTCGTAGCCAACTTTCTGACCGTTGAGAATTCCCTCAACTCGTTTGTTGGGATAAGCTTTTTTGTTCTGTTGCAGGTTTGCGATCGCTTGCTCCCGACTCCAGCTTGGCTCAAATCCAACTCTCACACCATCCCAAAACAGTTCATAGCCAATCTTTTGACCGTCAAAATAGCCTTCGACTTTTCGATTAGGATATGTTTTCTTCGCTAACTCTAGGTGAGTGACTGAATCTCGGCGCGACCAACTCGGCGATCTTGCAACTAGCTCACCATCCAAATAATACTCATATCCCTTCGCACCCAGATGGCGATCGTCTGACAACATGGTGCGATTGGGAAAATTCAACGTAATCGCTTCTCTTTGGCAATTGCCTGCATTACAAACTTGAGCAACACCCTGTAATTGTGGCGGTCTTGAGTAAGGAGTAACGCATCCTTCTACCCGAAGACGACCCTTGGCAGTGTCCATTCCACCAAATACCGGACAGCCACCTTCGACCGGAAGGGCAACTTTTTGACTAGTGAGTGACCCTGACTGAGTGTAAAGAGAATAGTCACTCGTGTTTGCCTCAACACAAACATTGATGCCCATTGCAGGAACGCATTGAATGAAGTTAGAGTCTGCGTGTGCAGCCCGTGCTCCTACAAGTGTAAACAGAGGAATACTAATGTTTAAGAGTGCGAAAACGGCTAGAGATTTCCGAGATTTGAGGAATTGAATTGCAGACATGATTGAAGCTCCTTTGTGAGAACGTTGGTACTTGTAATAAAAGATTTTTCTGAGATGTCGTCTGGTTTGTTAATTGATTAGCAACCGCTTCTCTCAGAACACTTTCAATTTACTGGCTTATCTGATGCGGGTCGATAACTATAAATTGAGGAAAGTTAAGGAGCTTGTTAGGTAGGTTTGCTAGAAAAGTTAGGATAAATTAGTAAGTTTTAAATGACTATTAGGTTCAGAATTAATGAAAAAAGCTCCTACCGGAGTAGGAGCGCTCGTGGATTCTTCAGCTTTAGAAAACAAGAATTTGAGCTATTTAACGTGTGACACCTTGCAGTTTTGACACTGCCAGCAGCTTTTGGCGAACTGGAAGCCCTGCAAAGCCATCAGGAACAAATCCATAACGTCGTTGGAACTCCTTAATAGCTGCGATCGTACGAGGCCCATAAAACGGTTGATTTTTCGGTAGGTTGGCTCCCACGACTTGATTCAGTTCTGCCTGAAGTACTCGCATTTCTCGCTCTGCCATCGCCATTGTTTTTGCACCCACAATACCGTCTACTTGAAGTTTGAAATACTTTTGAAAGTCTTCGATCGCATCGCGGGTGACTCGATCAGTTAGTGGGTTGTTGTTAGTTGATATGGGATCGGTCAATTCACCTTCTGGAACGTAACCGAATCCTAAACCATTTAGAATGCTGCGGAATTGTGCGTTGGTGTAAGCCATAATTGATGCTCCTTGTAAGTCATTAAGAGTGAGTCATTAAGCGTGTGGATGAATAGCACGACAACACGAAGCTGAGGACGATTTGCCCTTGTTATTAAGCATTGATGGATGTATCAAAATGCTCGTTATTTAGTGTTGTCGAAAGCTTTCAGCGTGGAGTCGAATTTGGTTGACTGGGTTTGAAACCCTGTCGTTTTCAGGACACTATCACTCTATTGCGGATCTCAAGGAGCGTCGATGAGGATAAGTTGAGGAAAGTTATGGAGGTTTTTAAGGTTGCATTGAATGGATGGAAGTTATGGATTTAGGATTCGATCGCGCCCATACCGAGCAGGGCAGACTTCTGAGCAACCGTAATACCTGTAACACGGGTGATGTTTGTTCCGGTATAAGGCTTGGTTGGAGCCAAGATTTTTAAGCACTGACCCGTTTGAGTATCCCAAATCGTGATCGTTCCACTCTGGCTACCACTGGCAATTGCAGCACAATTTGGGTCAGGATGAAACGCGATCGCAGTCCGTACCGTTTGCGTCAACATGGGCAGCGTTTTTAGACACGCTCCTGTCTCCATCTGCCAAAGCTTTATGGTTTGATCTAAGCTACCACTGGCAAGGGTTTCAGCGTTGGGACTAAAGGCAACCGACCAAACGCTATTCTGATGCTTCTCTAGAATGTTAAGGCACTGTCCCGTTGTGGTTGACCAGAGCCGCACGGTTTCATCACCACTTCCACTGGCTAACACTTGACCATCCTGATGAAAGGCAATCGATTGAACCCGTCCGGTATGTCCTTGTAAGGTATGAAGACAGGTTCCGGTCTGCATTGACCAAAGCCGAATGGTTTGATCCTCGCTACTGCTAGCGAGCAGCGTTCCATCGGGACTAAACGCCACTGCCCACACCCAACTCGTATGACCCTGCAACGTTTGAAGACACACTCCCGTATCGACCGCCCAGATACGAACAGTCTGATCATCACTGCCACTGACGAGAAGTTGACCATCAGGACTAAAGACCACCGATTGAACCCAGTTTGCATGTCCTTCAAGTAACCGACACTGCCCTGTTGTGAGATCCCATAGTCGAATCGTGCGATCAACACTCCCACTCGCAAGTAAGCGTCCATTCGGATGAAACGCAACAGACGTAACCCAACCGCGATGTCCTTGAAAGGTGTTCAAGCACGCCCCTGTAGAAGTGTCCCAAAGCCTTACGGCTTGGTCAGTACTGCCACTCACAAGCTGCTGCCCATCTGCCTTAAACGCAATCGAGAAAATAGAGTTTGTATAGCCGCTCAGGGTTTTTAGACATTGACTCGTGGATAAATTCCAAAGCTTGACCGATTGATCGGTGCTGCCTGAGGCTAAGGTTTCACCGTCTCGGTTAAGGGAGAGTGAAAAAATAGCGTTTGTGTGTCCTCGCAAGCTGCTTAGACAGTCCCCTGTGGCAAGATCCCAGACTCGGATGGTGCGATCGTCGCTGGCGCTAATGAGACGGTTAAAGGCAGGATCAAATGCAATCGAACGAACGCGATCGCGATGCCCCTGCAAGGTTTTCAAACACGCTCCAGTTTGACAGTTCCATAGGTTGATGGTGTGATCGGCGCTGCCACTGGCGATGGTCGTATCATCCAAAAAGGCAATTGACCAGATGCGATCACGATGTCCTTCGCAAATCTGCTGGCAATCTTTGGTGTGCATTGACCAGATGCGCAGGCTGCGATCGTCACTTCCACTCGCTAACGTCTGACCATCGCGGCTAAAGGCAACAGAAAGCACCCGTCCGGTATGTCCTGGTAGAAGTTGAGAGTCACCCGTGCTGATATCCCAAAGCCTGACGGTTGACTCATCGCCACCGCTTGCTAATGTCTTGCCGTCGCTACAAAACGCAACTGACCACACAGAACCCGTATGCCCTTCTAGAACGCTTGAGCAGCGACCCGTGTGCAGATCCCATAAGCGAATGGTTTTATCACTACTACAGCTTGCTAACGTCTGACCATCCGGGCTGAACGCGATCGCCCAAATCCACCCGACATGACCGCTACAGTTCAACAACAGCGTCCCGTTTGCAACGTCCCACAACCGCAATCCACCTTCTGCATCTCCGGTCGCCAGCAGCGTTCCATCGGGGCTAAAGGCAACACTAAAGATAATGCCTAATGTGTCAGTAAAAATAGAGTGAGATAAATCGGAATCCGAAAGATCAACATCGTGAAGTTCTACATTTTTTAGATAAGCCTGCCAAATTTTTAGATTAGAACAATCTAAATCCTCTAAACGAGAAGTCAATTGACAGAGTAAATTCAAAAGGTTTCCACCCGCATATCCGGTTTCAAGTGATGATTTTCCTTGCAGCGTTTTCAGGCTCTGGGTAAAAAGCGTTTTAAGGTCAATTTGACCTACCAGATCTGCCTCTAACCGCATGAGGATGGGAGCCAGAATCAGGCGAATTTGGGTATCTCGAATGTAGTCCTTTGCCTGCGACGTTAGCAAAGCGTGGCGTTTCACAAGACAAGCTTGCGAAGCAAGACCGGATTTGAGTTCTTGACACACGTGATCGATCAAGCGATCGCTGACATACTCCAGCATGAGCGGCAACAGTGAGAATCGGGCGGCGGTTCGCTCGACAAGCGATCGCTGCTCCAACAATTGGAGAATTTCCATCAACGCTTGAGGCGCAATCGGCGGGAAAATGTCCGATCGCAAATCCGAAAACGTTGCCGACTCTCGATAGATCGCCAACCAATACATCACCGTTTTTTCAGCCTCCGATAGCCGCTCAAACTGCTGCTCAATCAGCGATCGAATGGTACCGAAGACAAATGTATCTTGCTGTAGAAAGTCAGAAATGCTGCCATCAAATAAATTCTGAATTGTGGTCGCAATTATTTTCAAGGCTAAAGGATTGCCAGAATAGCCCTCAATCAGTCGGTTCCACTCCTCGTCTGTCCCTCGAAACGCCCCTTTTAGTTGGAGTAATGCCTGTCCGTCGCGCGGTTGCAGTCCGTTGAGGTAAAAGCAGCGCACAGGTAACATTGCGCCTTCTAGAACGCTAATGTCTTGAGGTTTCTCCCGGCTCGTTAACACTAGAGTGCTTTGATGCAAGGTTTCTCCGATCTGCCGGAAGAGTTCACCATATCCTTCATATCCACTGCGATGAGGGTTAGCAGTAGAGCCGGGATCTGGCAAAACGGTTTCAACGTTGTCGAGAATCAGAAGACAGCGCTGCGATCGCAGTTGCGTCAATAGTTGGGCCAACAGCCGCGACAACATTCCCGCAACGGGTTCTGAATCAGCAATCTCTACGTCAGACAGAACGTGCAGCCAGTCGGCTAACAGATCGACAAGCGGCGGCGCATTACGGAGCGATCGCCAAATCACCCGCTCAAACTGCGGCTGCAATTGCTGCGCCAACTTCATCGTCAGCGATGTTTTTCCCATTCCACCCATGCTCAGTATCGCGACCAATCGACACCGCTCATCGAGAATCCACTGCTGGAGCTGACCTAATTCTGCCTCACGCCCATAGAAAAAACTGATATCAATTTGTTCTCCCCAATCTTGACGGGAAGAGCGCTGGATGGGTTTAATCGGCTCTTCAACCAGAGCTTGAGCCGGTTCTTGAAGCGCTGCGGCTGCTTGAAAACGCCGTTCGATCGCGGCTCGAAAGCTCGTTTTGTTAACTTTTTCGTCTAAAACAGAAGACAAAAGTCGCCATAGCTTAGGACCAATGTCATGCTTCAAATAGGTCGGCGAATAACCGTAGGTATCCGCGATTTTGTCATAGCTTTGCCGTTGCCAAGACCACGATTCGCGCAGCATTGCTTGCTGAAGATCGCTTAAATGCGTCCCTGCTTTCGCAAACACTAGCTGGTCGGTAAAGGCAAGAGCTTGTTCGAGATCCATGATTCAAAAATGCAGAAATAACTAAACTTAGGCCTTCGATCCGAGGGTCTAGAACGTGAAAGTTCGATCAGTACTAGAGGCACAATTCTTCAAGAAAACGCTTTGCAAAGTCTTTTTATCATACTCATGGTAAAACCTTAAACTTTCCGATCTAATCCTTCGGTTTTAACAGGAATTCTGTAACAATTAAAACAACTATGTGTCCTCACAGTTTCGTCTGTATTGCGCTCTGCGCTAATCGCTAATTTCCCTTCTGGGTTAATTAATTTTGCTATGGATCGGTTAATTGCTCAAGGTTGGAAACGGCTGCGTCAACTTCTCTTAAAGAGAATCATTCTAGTGTTGACGCTGATGTTCTGTATTGGGGTTGGGGTTGCGCTATCGAACATGTCGCGTCTCTCATCGAGCCTGATTGAAGCGCAAGCCACTCAAAATGCAGTTTTGTACACGCAGTCGTTTAATGAAGCGATTAATCTCTACAGTGATGCGGCGGTTGATCGCGCCAAAGCGATCAAAGGAGTTGACGTCACGCATACGTACTTGACGAAGCAAGGAGCCATTCCGCTGCCATCAACCTTTGCGATCGAGCTTGGCAAGCGCGTCACCGACAAGAACAATGAGTTAGCCTTTCGGCTGTATAGCGATTTTCCGTTTCCGTCCCGCAAAGCTCAAGGCGGAGCTAAAGATGCGTTCGAGCGGGATGCGATCGACTTTCTCAAAAAAAATCCGAGGCAGACATTTACCCGTCTCGAGCGTCACGGCGATCACACCTCGTTGCGATATGCCGAAGCTAGTTTAATGAAGCCGACCTGCGTTGCCTGTCACAATATTCATCCCAACAGCCCTAAAAAGGATTGGGACGTTGGCGATTTGGGCGGCGTCTGGGAAGTCACCCAATCGTTGGATAGCTTGGTGAGTCAGACCAACCGAAATCTGACGGAGACGTTTTTCACCTTGGGGGGAATCTCGGTCTTAGGACTGTCAGGCATTACGTTAGTGTTTGGAAAACAGCGTCAAACTACCCGAGAGTTAGAAGGGCGAGTCAGAGAACGAACGGCAGATTTAGCGCAAGCGAATGTTGATTTAGAAAAAAGAAATGGTTTAATTCGCCAAGTGTTTGGACGCTACTTAAGCGATAACATCGTTGTCAATTTGCTTGAAACTCCTGAAGGCTTAAAACTGGGTGGAGATCGCCGCAACATCACGATTCTCACCTCTGATCTGCGCGGGTTTACCGCGTTATCTGAACGGCTCTCCCCGGAACAAGTGATTCAGATTCTCAATCTCTATCTAGAACACATGGCAGATGTGATCAATCATTACGAGGGAACGATTGATGAGTTTATGGGCGACGGCATCTTGGTGTTATTTGGCGCACCGATTGCTAAAGAAAATGATGCCCTCAGAGCGATCGCGTGTGCCTGTGCGATGCAGTTAGCGATGGGAGCGGTGAATGAAAGACTAAAATCCTTTGACGTTCCGCCATTAGAAATGGGAATTGGAATTCACACGGGAGAAGTCGTCGTTGGAAATATTGGATCGGAAAAACGAACAAAATATGGCATTGTCGGCAGTCCGGTTAATCTAACCTATCGCATCGAATCGTACACGCAAGGAGGCCAAATTCTCGTTTCTCAGCAAACGCTAACCGAAGCAGGCTCAAACGTTAGAATTAACAAACGATTGAATGTTCAGCCGAAAGGATTTAAGCAAGCGATCGCAGTTTACGATGTAGCTGGAATTGCCGGATTCTACAATTTATATCTGCCAAAAGAAGAGGAAACATTTGTTCAATTACCCGAAGGCATTCCGCTTCAGTTTGCCTTGGTAGACGGAAAACACGTTGGAGACAGGCTCTTTTATGGAAAACTCATTCGACTGTCACAAAAAGGAGCCGAATTGCACATTAATCGTTCGGAGCTACAACCATTATTCTCTGAATTAACCACTCTTAAACTCAACCTATTAGCCCCAGAGAGGAGTGAAGATTTCTATGCTAAAGTTTCACAAAAGGCAGCAGATACTGACAGTCTTTACATCTGTTTTACAGCCATTACGCCAACCCTTCAGAAGTACTTTGAGAGCTTGTTCAGTCAATTTCTATAGACATTTTTTTATAGACAGATCTTTATTAACGCCTAAATGTGCCTGACGAGACGTTGCTAGAATAGCAAACTGCAAATTACGGTCTACCATGATTCATTTCAATAGGTTTCGATCGGCTAAAGCGCGCAAAGTCGGATTTGTAGGGCTTTCGCTAATTACGTGTGTGGCATGTGTTTTGATTTATTCTGTCCGTCGTCCTGCGATCGCAACCTCGCCTTGGATCAAGCGCAGCAATGAATACGCGACGTTGATCTCGCAGGCAGAAACAGCAAAAGCATGTCGCGGAGAGTTTGCTGCCAGCGAAGCATTGTTAACGCTCAATCCAAGTTTTGTGGAATGCCAACAGCAACGCATTCGTCAAGCGGTACAGACACTAAAAGGGAAATTAGCTCAAGAGCAAGATCAGAATCTGCGAGTGGATTTGGCAATTCTAATTGAGGCAGGACAGCGAGAGCTACGATCGCAGCTTCTTGCTCAGAAATACAATCTCCCCTATGTCAACCTTAGCCAAGTGATTTCAAACAGTTTTAGAGATGCATTTCGAGAGTCGAGTTCATCTAAAACGAAACAGATGGCGCTAACGCAACTGAAACAGTATGCAGGAGAAGCAGCCGGAACGCCATCGCTGGTTACTCGATCTGAGCAACGAATTCGCGATCGATTGAACCAATCAGAAACCTATTTTCCAGAGAAATCTCAACTCGTATCTGACTTAAAGAGTGCAGCAACACATCTCGACAAACTTCAGAAACTTTTTGAACAACAGAAAATATCAGACTATCAAACCACTTATGCCAAACTTAAAACTCAGCTACTAGAGTATGACACCTTTATTCGGCGCGAAGTCTTACCCAAAGCTAGGACTGATTTTCGTCTCCCTGCCGAAATCTATGCATTCAAGCTTCAAGAAAAAGGCATTGACATTCCAGTTGACGATTTGATTCGTCAAGCTCGCTCCAGCTTTAAGCAAGTTCAAGGGCAAATGGACGCGATCGCGCCGCAGGTTGCTCGGCAAAAACAACTCAAGGCAACTGGGTATCGAGACGTGATTGGAGCGCTAAAGCAGAACCAGCTTTCTGCCGAGGACGCGCTGCGGCATTACCAGCAGCGTGAGAAGGATATCGAAGCGATCATTCGCCGCGAACACCTCGTCACCTTGCCGAAGCGATCGCTGAACATTCGCCTTGCCACCGCTCAAGAAAATGCGTCCTTCCCGGTTCCGCAATACTTTCCTGGCAAATCGAGAAAAAGCGAACAGGGCGGCACGTTCATTCTGCCCGTGCTGCAACCTAAAAAACAGTCGCGTCCTTACGATGATTTCACTCATCCCGCCGTCGCTTGGACACTCACTGCCCACGAAGGTCGACCCGGACACGATTTACAGTTCACAACAATTCAAGATCGAGGCTTGTCACAAGCGCGGACCGAGTTTGCCTACAATACTGCCAACCACGAAGGATGGGCGACGTATGCCGAGGAAATCATACAGCCCTACATGCCAATCGAAGGGCGGTTTATTTCACTTCAGTTTCAGTTGCTCCGGGCAGCTCGCGCCTTTTTAGAGCCAGAGCTTCAGCTAAATCGAATCACTACCGCAGAGGCCGTTCGAGTCTTGACCGAGGACGCCGGATTTTCACCATTTTTTGCCGATCAAGAAATTAAGCGCTACACCGCTCGATTACCGGGTCATGCACCTGGATATTTTTATGGCTACCAGCGCTTTATGCAACTGCGATCGCAGGTCGAGACGGCGCTCGGATCTCGGTTTAATCCTCAAGAATTTCACGATTTTATTTTGTCTCAAGGGTTTCTGTCTCAACAGATGCTACAGGAGGTAGTCTCCCAAAAGTTCACTGTCGATCGAAATACTCCTCAAATCAAAAGCAAACCTTAAGAAATGTGTTGTCTCCGCCCTCAGCGAGATGAGAAATCTATCTCTTCATTGCAGTATCGAGATAAATCCCTACCTCTAGACAGACGTTCTGAGATAATAGAAGTATCCAAAGGTAGATCGACCTTAGATGCCAATCACCGTAAAATCTTCTGATGAGTTATAAAGGGGCTTCGGAAAGACTTTAACATCTATACCCGACAACTAGTGGTTTATAAAAAAACGCTCTACTGTTCCATAACAATGTTTGAGGCTTGGCAATGAGTACAATCCGAGTAATTCTAATTGAAGACCATGACCTTACGCGGGTTGGCATCCGTGCGGCACTACAACAACGGGAAGGCTTTGAAGTCGTTGGAGACGCCAGAGATGCTAAGTCCGGCTTAAAGCTTCTGAAAACGGCACAGCCTGACATTGCGATCGTGGACGTAGGGCTGCCCGATATGACCGGAATTGAACTGACCAACGAGTTTAAGCAATTGCAAGCCGAAGGAGAATCGCCGCACACGAAGATCCTGATCATGACGCTTCAAGACAGCGAAGATACTGTACTTGCTGCGTTTGCGGCTGGAGCCGATTCCTACTGCATGAAGGATGCCAGCATTGACAAGCTCGCTCAAGCGCTCACCGTCACCTCTGAAGGCAACGCTTGGATCGACCCTGCGATCGCGCGCATCGTGCTGCACCAGACCCAAAAATCTTACGTTTCCTCGGCTCAAACCGTCGAACCCACTACGATCGCTATTAATCGAATCACCGACGAAGATTTTATTCCTGCCTATCCTTTGACCGAGCGAGAGCTAGAGGTGCTTAAGCTAATCGTCGATGGATGCAGCAATGCTCAAATCGCTGAACAACTTTACATCACAGTTGGCACGGTTAAGACTCACGTGAGAAACATTTTGAATAAGCTGTGTGCAGATGATCGTACACAGGTTGCCGTTCGTGCTCTGCGCACAGGATTGATTCAATAATTTGTCATTCAAGCCATTGGGTCACACACAGGGCGCAAATTGGATCACAAATTATCCGCTCGTCTCCGCACCGCTAGCCAATTCCCACGCCTCCACTACATTACGAGGAGGTGTGGGAATTGTGCTTTCTGAGGAGATGTGAGAGAGGAGATTGGGGAGAGACAAGCTACAATGCTTCAGACAGCCGATGCGGTTCCTTCGGAGTTGCCGCAAATTGCACTAAGATAGCTGAGCATCATGTCTGAGCAGCCTTTCATCACACTCCTCAACCATCCCGGACAGCTTTGGGAACGGGCGATCGCTCAGACACAATTCGCGATCGCGTCCGGTGCGCTCCACTCGCTTCCAACCGAACGCGGATTCCTTCACGATGAGGGCATCCAATTTCTGGTGAGGATTCTCGGCAATTTGATCCGCAAAGACGAGGCCACCCAAAAGCAGAACAACGCAGAACGGGTAACAGGCAAAGATTTCAATCCGTTCTTACCCTATGAAGCCGATCTGTTTGTGGTTGACGTTTCGTCTACCCACGTCTGTTTGCTCAATAAATTTAACGTGGCTGATCACCACTTACTAATCATTACTCGCGCTTTCGAGGAGCAAGAATCGCTCTTGACCTTCAACGATTTTGAAGCGCTGTGGGCCTGTTTAGCCGAATTCGATGGACTAGGATTTTATAACGCTGGCAAAGTCGCTGGGGCTAGTCAGGGTCACAAACATTTGCAACTCGTTCCGTTTCCGCTAGTTCCAGAAAGCCGATTGCCGATCGCACCCCTGCTCACATCCGCTTCAACGAATCTTCCAAACAATGTTTCGGGGTTGCCCTTTGTTCATGCTTTTATAAACCTTGATCCAAGTTGGGCACAAGACCCATCTAAAGCGGCGGAACAGACATTGACTTGCTATAACACTCTGCTGCGATCGCTCGGATTAAAAATAGGAGACGGTAGAACACCAACGTTGCAATCTGGGGCGTATAACCTACTGATAACCCGAGAATGGATGCTGGTTGTGCCGCGATCGCAGGAAAGCACGCACAACATTTCGGTGAACTCACTTGGCTTTGCTGGTGCATTGTTAGTACGGAGCGAAGCAGAACTAAAGCTTTTAACAGAAATACGTCCAATGAATCTTTTAAAGCAAGTTGCTTTTCCTTTAGATTGAGTAAATTGATGTCAGGATTAAGCCATGAAGCACGAATCGTTTATCGCGACGCCTAATTCGACAATCAAGCTAAAGAATTTCGATCCAAAATACAGTGGCTCTCTCGATAAGAAAACTGCAAAACTTGAGCTACAAGCCGGGGTTGAGAGACTGGCCGCCTATCAAAACGTTCTGTACGCCCAAAACTCTTATGCGCTTCTGATTATTTTTCAAGCTATGGATGCGGCGGGAAAAGACAGCACCATCAAACACGTCATGTCGGGCGTCAATCCTCAAGGCTGTCAGGTGTATAGCTTCAAAAAACCTTCTGACGAAGAACTTGATCACGACTACTTGTGGCGATCGGTGCGAGCCTTGCCGGAACGGGGTCGAATTGGAATTTTCAACCGATCGTACTACGAAGAAGTGCTGGTTGTGCGCGTCCATCCAGAGTTGTTAGCCCTCCAAAAACTACCGCCTGCCCTGAATCACAAGAAGATTTGGGATCAGCGATTTGAGGAGATCAACAACTTCGAGAAGTATTTGGTGAGTAACGGAATTATTATTCTCAAATTCTTTCTACATGTTTCAAAAGAAGAGCAGAAAAAGCGCTTCCTCGCTCGAATCAATCAGCCGGAGAAAAATTGGAAGTTTTCTACATCCGACGCCAAAGAACGGGCAGCTTGGGATGAGTACATGACCGCTTACGAGGCGGTCTTTAGCAACACCAGCACGCCTTGGTCGCCATGGCATATTATTCCAGCAGATCAGAAGTGGTTTACGCGATTAGCAGTTTCCAACATTATCTGTAGCAAATTGGAATCGCTGAATTTAGCATATCCGACAATGACTCAGCAGCATCAGCAGGACCTTTTAGAAGCAAAAAAAGTCCTTGAACAGGAACCGTGATTAGCTCTGATGCTTTAGCGCTTGGGGAGGCGTTTTCTCCGGAGGAGCGAGTTGCACGAATCGCATCTTCTAAGATTTGAAAAATTGAGACCTGAGAAATTGCCCTTAACAGAAACCATTGAGCTATTTCCGCGCTTTCTGAATTTCTTCGCGAATCGTCAACAAATCAATATAGCTATCTGCGACATGGATGAGATGATCGCTGGCCATCGATCGCAGTGCAAATACCTCCACCCGCGACCCGACATAACTCACCGCATTCACCGCATACGACAGATCTCCGTCACCACTGATGACCACTTCAGTGTCACAATTTGGAGCCATCCGCACCATATCAACCGCGATTTCAACATTCATACTGCTCGCCCGTTTTACACCCGCCGGGTTAAGCACCACATCTTTTGTGACGACCCGATAGCCGTTGCGTCGCATCCAGGTCAAAAAGGATTGCTGTCTCAAGTTGCTCGGATCAACTCCTGTGTAGAAGAACGCACAGACCAGCTGACGATCCTGACGAAAATAGCGCAGTAGCTTTGCATAATCAATCTCAATTCCCATCTGAGATGCCGCATAAAACAAGTTAGCGCCATCGATAAACATCACCACTCGACCACGGCTCTCTTCGAGATGCTCTAACGAATGGTCAGTCTCCAGATTCGGTTTGCCAGACTGCTCAGGAAACGGTGAGGGTAACTGCTGTTGAGGGGAATGTGTCGGTTCAAGGTGAAGCGTAACCTCCTCCCCGCTTGGGTTTTCTTGAATTAACTGAACCATGAATAGAATTTTTAAGCTAAAACACTTATGCAATGTGGATGATGTCGGGATGACAGCCCCCTACATTGACCTTGAAAGTGTTGGTTTGACTGAAGTTTATTATAAGGATCTGCGGCTTTCTGATGAAGGAGATAGAAGAACGTATGTTCATATTGCTCCTATGAGCATCACCCGCAACTCAGAATCTTGCTACTTTTTATTAAAAAGCTCAAGGGGATTGATTACTTTGTAACAAACCTTTGGGCCTAAGCGTATTCCTACACGAGCAACACGCATCTGCTAACCCTCACCCACCGACACTAAAGACTTCTACCAACACAACTCTAAGGTAAAAGTGTCGAGGAATAGTGCATTTTCTCGCTCTGTAGCGTAGAAAGGCGTTCTCTAACGTTGTGAGCTGTCCAATCAGAATCTGTAAATTTCTCTTTAAGCTAAAAGACAGCGCGATCGACGCGAGGCACGACTCTAACAGAATCGCGTAACTCAGCCAAATCGCCAACTGCGATTTGGCTAGAGAGTGGCCCGATGCAACCATGTTGAACCCCTCAACGCATTGAGCAAAAAGTGCTGAAATCTTTCTCGTATCTAGGTTAGAGCCTCTAAGTATATAAGTTCAGTGCGGCATATTTTGGCAATCTTAAAACATCATAAAGATTTTTTGTTATTTTAACAAGGTGTAACTTTACTTCATGGACCTTAAACTTAAGTTGTAAAACTTATAAACTTAGGTTCGGCTGACCGTGTGTTTAACGAAATGACTCAAACTTTTTTTCGTTCACTTGAGCTAGAGTTACGAAAAAATGTTTTTCGTGCAGAAGCTGTAAACGAATATCACAGTTTATATCGTTAGTTACACTACGCTCTTTAACTTTGGAAAAGCACGGTAAACCTGAAGGAATACTGGGGTTTCCTAACAAAACACACATCAGGTATAGCCACTCTAGTTAAGGGCACTTTCACATTATTTTGGGTTAGCTCAGAAGCCGTCTCCCTACTCTATTTGCGTGTGGTATCCTCCGTAGAAGGTCTGGTGATTGAGCGGATGGTAATGCTAACCCTAGAACACAGATTATAAAAATCAAATTTCGCGGAGTCGGATGATTATGCAACTCGTTCCTCGTCCTCGTCGCAATCAGTCTTC
Source organism: Myxacorys chilensis (assembly GCF_059505265.1). Lineage (NCBI taxonomy): Bacteria > Bacillati > Cyanobacteriota > Cyanophyceae > Leptolyngbyales > Leptolyngbyaceae > Myxacorys > Myxacorys chilensis. The sequence goes on from NZ_JCACKG010000149.1 coordinate 125,923, forward strand.
TCCACAGCGGTTAGATCATGATCGAGAGGTTCAGCAGCCAACGGTTAGGACGGCGCGATCGCTAACTGAAACCGACGATCGCGTGATTATTTTTATTGATGGCTCTAATCTGTTCTATGCCGCGATGCAACTTGGTTTAGAGATCGATTATGCCAAGTTGCTGTGCTGTCTCACAGGTCAGCGGCGGTTGCTACGAGCCTACTTCTACACTGGCGTCGATCGGCAAAATGAAAAGCAGCAAGGCTTTTTACTCTGGATGCGGCGGAATGGTTACCGGGTTGTAACCAAGGATTTAGTTCAGTACCCCGACGGGTCTAAACGTGCCAATCTCGATGTTGAAATTGCGATCGATATGGTGATGTTGGCGAAGCACTGTGATACTGCTGTTTTGTTAAGTGGGGATGGCGATCTCGCTTATGTTGTCAACAATATTGCTTATCAAGGCACGCGGGTCGAAGTTGTTAGCCTCCCTGCCATGACCAATGACGGACTGATCGATGTTGCCGATCGCTTTATTGATCTATCCGCCATTCAATCTCAAATTCAGCGATGTGAACCTGCAAGCCAAGCTCGAAGCGTCATATAGCAGCGATTCACTCGACCAAGTTTGAGAGAAGTAGTTTGAAAGAATTACGGCAATATAAGGGCTTTTGAGCCATTTCCCTTTGATTGGCATAGGATTGCTATAGATTTTTTACGCTAGAGTCTATGTCCATCAAAAAGATTGTTTCGATCGGAATGCTAATTTTTGTCCCGATTTCTATCGTGGCAGAAACTCAGCACTGGGGAACCATGACAGTCTTCATTACCTCTGCTTTGGCGATCGTGCCGTTAGCAATTTGGTTAAGTACTGCTACCGAAGAAGTTGCGATCGTCACAGGTCCCTCAATCGGTGGGTTGCTCAACGCTGTGTTTGGCAATGCAACCGAACTGATCATTGCGCTGGTCGCACTGAGAGCCGGACTGATTGATATTGTCAAAGCGAGCATCACCGGAACCATTATCAGTAACTTACTGCTGGCAATGGGACTTTCGATGTTTTTGGGTGGACTCAGGTATAAAGAGCAAGACTTTAAACCGATTGTGGCACGTGTGAATGGCTCATCCATGACTCTCGCCGTGATTGCTATTTTGCTGCCCACGCTGGCGTTCTACACCTCTGGCAACGTCGAAACTCCTGCGATTGAAAAGCTCTCGATCGCGGTGGCTATAGTGTTAATTGCGGTGTATGGGATGACGCTGCTCTTCTCGTTGAAGACTCATAATTATCTCTATGAAGTCAGTTTATCTGAGCTAGAAGGCGAGGGAGAGGGCGGACATAAACCAAACCTATGGCTCTGGTTAGGAATTTTATTAGTGGCGACCGCTGCGGTTGCTTACGAATCAGAAATTTTCGTCGGCGTGGTGGAAGAAGCAACAAAAGGGTTGGGGTTAACGCCGCTCTTTACCGGGGTGATCTTGTTGCCGTTGGTTGGTGGTGCCGCGGAATATGTGACAGCCGTTGGGGTTGCGGTTAAAAACAACATGGATTTGTCGGTCTCGGTGGCGATGGGATCGAGTCTGTTAGTGGCGTTGTTGATGGCCCCAGTACTGGTACTGGTTGGACAGGCGATCGGGCAACCGATGGATCTCAGTTTCAATTTGTTCGAGGTCGTTGCGGTTACAGTAGCCGTGGTTGTCGCGAATCTGATTAGTTTAGATGGTCGCTCGAACTGGCTAGAAGGAGCGTTGCTGTTGGCGACTTATGCGATTCTCGGTGCAGCTTTCTACTTTCAGTAGTGTCAGTAGTAGTTACGATATGGCGTTCAAAGCTTCAAATTGCTGCCAGCAGAGGTAGAGCGATCGCGGCAAATGGAAACATCCCTTCCATTTGCCGCCTTTAAGATTTAACAGCACTTCTCCTCGTCGATTGAGATAGCCAAACCATTCGCCATACTCAGGATCAGCAAAATGAGACCATGAATACTCATGAAGCTTGGTGTACCAGTCCCAACAGGCGGCACGACCCGTCAAGCGATACCCCATCGAGAGCGCAACTAGCGATTCTAGGTGAACCCACCACAGTTTTTGGTCCCATTCCAATTGCTGCGGTGGATGTCCCTTGGCATCCATAAAGTAATAGAGGCCGCCGTATTCTGCATCCCAAGCAAAATCAAGAATGCTTAATACAACATCTATAGCTTGGTTAATGGTTTTAGAATCACCTCGACGATTGGCAATATCCATAATGAACCACATGGCTTCGATGCCGTGACCTGGATTAATTAATCGTCCTTCAAAAGAATCAAACCGGGATCCATCGGGTGCAACGTTTTCATACATGAGCATGGAACGGCAATCAAGAAAGTCAGTCATCACTTCCTCAACAGTTGAACTCAAGACTTGCTCAAGCGTTTCGCTCGGCAACAGCCACTCCATTTCAAGGGTCAAATTCGCTAAAATCATCGGCACAGCTAATGATCTCATTGGGCGAGTGCCCGGATAGGTTTTGTTGTAGTGACCTTTAGGATTGTCTTTACGGCGTAAAACATTGTTATAGGCTTGCAGCGCAACTTCTTTCGCCCACTCCTCGCCAGAGGCAAGAGCATACTTACTAAACGCCATTGCCGCGAAGCAGTCAGAGAAAATATTGTAGGGCTGCACAAGTGGGTTTCCAACGCGGTCGAGGGAAAAATACCAGTTTCCCTCTGCATCTCTGCCATGCTGAGCCAGAAAGTTAGCCCCGTTTGCCGCAATCTTAAGCCAGTTTTCTCGCGGCTCTAGCTGTTGATATAGGGTTGAGAATGTCCAGACTTGGCGGTTTTGCAGCCAGACAAATTTATCGGTGTCGTAGACATTGCCATTGCGATCGAGGCAGGTAAAATAACCGCCTTGCTCCCAATCAATTGAATGCGTTTCCCAAAATGGCAAGACATCGTTGAGGAGCGCATTTTTGTAAAGTTTTGCTAGTGCTTCAAAGTCTTGCTCCACGAATTCCTTCCTCTTGATCACACAGCAATAGCATCATATCGCCTTGTCATAAAGCGTCATTACCTCTTTGAGCGATAAGCGTGACTGTGCCCCCAGCGTCAGCGATGAGGTATGCCCGCGCTCCAAATGCTCAGCCGCCGCACACGCAATCATCGCCGCGTTATCGGTACAGAATTGCATCGGTGGAAATAGAACCCGCAAATTGTGTTTCTCAGCCGCCGCTTGCAGATGTTGGCGTAATCCACGATTTGCTGCCACTCCGCCGCCAATGGCGATCGCATCCAACCCAAAATCTCGCGCACATGCGATCGCCCGTTTCGTCAGCGATTTTGCGACCGTTGCTTGAAAACTCGCCGCTAAATCTGCGATCGGTAATGGCTCTCCGGTCTGCTGGAGTTTTTGAGTCAGTCGCAGAACCGCCGTTTTCAATCCACTGAAACTAGAGTCGTAGGGATGATAGCCGCCTTCGGGTAGCGAAATTTGACCTTCGGGCAGCGGAAATGCTTTTGGGTTTCCTTCGCTTGACAGTCGATCAATGATTGGCCCTCCTGGGTAGCCCAAGTTCAACAGCCGCGCCACTTTGTCAAAGGCTTCTCCTGCCGCATCATCGCGCGTTTGACCCAGCACATCATAGCGTCCGCAATCTTTGACATAAATTAAACTCGTATGCCCACCAGACACCAGCAGGCATAGAAACGGAGGCTGTAAGGTTGGATCACTTAGATAAGAAGCGTAAATGTGTCCTTCTAGGTGATGAACGCCAATAAACGGCTTTTGATGTAGCATTGCCAGCGTTTTGGCGGCGGTCAATCCGACTAGTAGCGCCCCAACTAATCCAGGAGCGCAGGTTCCGGCAATGCCATCGATGTCAGACCAACCGAGATTAGCCGCTTCAAGAGCTTGCGCGATCGCGCAATTGACGATTTCGACATGTTGACGCGATGCCACTTCTGGCACAACCCCGCCGTATTTCTGATGGATTGCGATCTGTGACGAGACGATACTGCTCAAAACGTGACGATTCTTTACGATCGCTACTGCCGTTTCGTCACAACTTGTTTCAATTGCTAAAACCGTTGCCATTTGCTGATACGTTTTTGAAGGTATAGGCTACCGTAGCGTGGCTAAACCCTGCGTGGTGTAGCTAAAACTTGGATTAGGTAACGCTAATAAAAGTTTATCGCGCTACTCAGTTTCGTCTATTTTTGGATTGCAGAAAGCTCAACGCTTTTTGCACTAATAAACTACGCAATTTGTAAAAAAGGGAAACAATTCCATGCAACGATTGTTTGCTCTAGTTCTCGTTTTCTCCTTGTGGTTCGGCTTTGCTGCCCCACAGCCAGCCCAGGCTTACAACTTAGTCCCCTGTAACGAAAGTACGGCCTTTGCTCAACGTGCTAGAGACTCGGTGAACCAGAACGCCGCGCGACGCTATGAGATGTACTCTCGCGCAAACTTGCTGTGCGGCAAAGATGACGGGCTGCCTCACTTAATTGTAGATGGCAATCTCGCTCACTTAGGTGAATTTACGATCCCAGGCATTCTGTTTCTACTGCTCACCGGTTGGATCGGTTGGGCGGGTCGCTCTTACATCCAAGCGGTGAAGAAGAGCGGCAACGCAGAAGACCAAGAGATCATTATCAACGTGCCTTTGGCAATCAAATGCTTGTTGGGTGCTGTCCTATGGCCTCTTCTAGCCATCAAGGAATTGACGTCAGGTGAACTTGTTGTGGGTAAAATCACGAACGCGGACACCGGCATTCCTGTGTCTCCGCGCTAGTAGAGACGGTATGAGGGAAGAAGGATGAATTAATTGTCTTCAGTTCTTTGTCCTTTCTCCCTCAACTTTAGTCTAACTACCCACCAAGCGCGTCTATTGCTCCTTCAATGAGCGCTCAAGGGACATCGGTAGAATCAGTTCTCACCAAGAAAGGCTTGAGTCATCTCAAGCAACGCTGTTTTACCCTAAAAACATTGAATTTACGGAGTCTAACTATGGCTGGTTTGCCTCGTTATCTTTCAAGCGCACCTGTACTGGCAGTGGCTTCAATCAGCGTCGTGTTTACGGCGTTTATGCTGATCAACTGGGTTTCACCAGATTTGCTCTTCTTAGCTAAATAGAAGAAAAAGTGGGCAGTAGGAGACGCTTCAATTGCTGTCTGAAGCTTGTACGCTATAACGTATCCCTCCTATTGCCCACTGAACTATGCTCGATTCGGAACTCGAAATTCGTCGCCTGTTAGACGTTATGCCTGCTTCTGGGCGGATGCTGACCAAACTAGTGAGCAAGCCAGAGCAACGGGCGCTAATTGATGCCCCATTTCCGATGCCTTGGAGTAGCGATCGCGTCATTTACATTAATTTTGATTTGTGGAGTCGTCTCTCCCGCCCGCAACGAGATCTACTGATTCTCCGCACCGTCAGTTGGCTCTCTAGCGTGAAATGGTTTCAGCCCAATCTTTCGCTAGGGCTGGCAGGGGCAGGAGTTGTGGGACTGGGGTTTGAGCTATTACAGCAAGACATTGTAGGCATCGCCGCGACGACTGCTCTCGGCGCGATCGCACTCACCCAAATTTGGCGCACCAATCGCAGTTCCCGGATTGAACTTGACGCCGACGAGAAAGCGCTACAAATCGCCCAACGTCGAGGCTATACCGAGACGGACGCGGCTGGATTTTTGCTCTCGGCGATCGAATCAGTGGCTCAAAACGAAGGGCGATCGCTGACGTTTGTTGAAGTATTAAGATGTCAGGCGCTGCGGGCGATCGCAGGTCTCTCCCCCATCGGCGTGCCGCAATCGATTCGACAACAAGAGTTCTAGCTCTTCCCGACAGATTTTTCCGGCGTCTTCGATTTGAAATAGGCTTCCAGCACCTGACGGACCATCGGAGCCGTGACCGAGCCGCCGCTGCCACCGGAAAACTCGCCCATTGCAACGACTACAATTTCAGGCTTGTCGTACGGGGCAAACGCTCCAAACCATGTATGAGAGCCTTGTCCTAAATCTTCAGCCGTACCACTTTTGCCCGCCACCGGAGGTAAATTCGACACATTTAACGCCTGTCCGGTTCCGGTACTGATTACGCCTCTTAGTCCTTCTCGCAGAATCCGAATAGTATCAGGACTAAGATTGAGCGGTTCGCGCCAGTTCTGAGCCGATTCGTTGTCTTTGAGCAAATGAGGCTTGACCCGATATCCGCCATTGGCTGCGATCGCAAACATAGCGGCTACTTGTAACGGTGATGCCTCAACATAGCCTTGTCCGATCGTCATATTCACCGTGTCGCCGACAAACCATTCTTGCTTCACCTCTTTCTGCTTCCAAGCCGCATCAGGCACAAGACCAGGAGATTCTTCAGCGGCCAGTTCAACACCCGTTTTTTGCCCAAATCCGTAGCGATGCGTCCACTCAATCAAGGGTTTCTCCCCCATTCCCATACCGATTTGGTAAAAGAACGTATCGCTGCTCCAGGCCAGCGCACCAACAAAGCCTTGAGGACCAAATCCCGCATGGTTCCACTCACCGAAATCAATTCCACCCACTTTGAGAGAAGGATAGGTGTTGAGAACGGTATCGGGCGAGAATTTGCCCGATTCTAATCCCGCCGTTGTGGTGATGATTTTGAACGTACTGGCAGGCGGATAGCTCTGCAATGCCCGATTGAGAAAGGGATGGTCTTGGCTCTGGAGTTGCTTCCACGTCTCGTTTGACATCCGCGTGGTAAAAAGATTGGGATCAAATCCAGGATGGCTCACCATCGTCAGAATTGCCCCAGTATGCGGATCAAGCGCCACGATCGCACCTTCACGATTTCCAAGTGCCGCTTCCGCCGCTTTTTGCAAATCTAGATCGAGCGTCACTGTGACATCTTTGCCAGCGTGGGTTTCTTTCTCTCCCAAAATTTTCAAGACATTTCCAGCACCATCGACCTCAACCTGCTGACCGCCCCACTCGCCGCGCAGTTGCTTCTCAAAGGCCGCTTCAATTCCCATTTGCCCAATCACATCTCCCAGTCGATAGCCGTCGCCCTGGTGACGCTGCAACTCCTGATCACTCAGTTCGCCCGTGTAGCCGATTACATGCGCTCCCAAATCGCCGTTTGGGTAATCTCGTACCGCTTCAGCATCGACTTCCACCCCTGCTAATTCGCTGCGGTACTCTTCTAACGCCGTCACTTTTTGGGGACTGATTCCTCGGGCAATTCGCACCATGTACGGGGAACTGTAGCCTTCTTGTTGCAATCGCCGCTCAATATCCTGCACGGGAATATTTAAAATTTGCGATAAACGCTGCAACGTCTTGGGCCAATCTACTTTCTTCTGTGCCAATGGCTGGAGGTACACTGAATGAGACAATCGACTCCCCGCCAAGATTCTGCCCTTGCGATCGACAATTTTTCCGCGCTCTGGATGCTTGGGAATCAGCCGAATTCGGTTGGTTTCTGCCAGTTCACGATTGCGATCGCCTTCAACGAGCTGCAAATACGCCAACCGCCCGCCCAAGCCACCTAAAATCAGCCCAATTAGCAGCAGAAGCAGCACCATTGATTGATTTTGGCGTCCTACGTTCCGACCCGTTTGTTTGGGGAGCGCGGGTGCAGAAGAAGAGTGAAGAAGGGTCATAAATAAACAGTTGAAGGGACGCAGGTCTAGGCAGTGCTACTTAGGAGTTGCAATATTAGGATTGCACTAGAGGACTTGCACTAGAGCGGCTTAGATTCCAAAGCTGTCACAACTTTGTTTAACAGTTGTCATTTAACACTTATCGTTTAACAGTTGTCATTTAACACTTATCGTTTAACAGTTGTCCTCAAGTTCGGGTCTGGGAGTTTTAATACCTACATGGGCAATCTAAAACCGGAGACCGTGAACGCGATCGAATGCACCCAGTTTAATTAAATCATTCTTTCAGATCAAATTTGCCAAACGCTCCCTGAAGGCGCAGTTAGCCTAGAGCGCACCTCCGCAGAAACCGTAGATTCTACATCCTTCCCATCGCATAAAATAAATCAAATTGAGCGTCGAACCCCTCTATCTTTTGGTAGGGAATGCCGCGTTCATGATCCAGGGAGAATCACCGCAAGGAACCGAAACTATGTCTCAAACGGCAACACACAAGCCGCTTTCAACAGGCGTCAACGTTGGATTTGATGTTGAACTGCGGAAAGTGTTTAAAGTTTATGGGGGTGAATCTGCGGTGCGAGGCGTTGATCTCAGCATTGGTCAAGGTGAGTTTTTTAGTATTCTCGGCCCGTCGGGTTGCGGCAAAACTACCACATTGCGGCTGATTGCCGGATTTGAAACACCGACAGCAGGCGAGGTGGTGATTCGCGGTCAGTCTATGAATCATGTCCCGCCTTATCGGAGACCTGTAAATACAGTGTTTCAAAACTATGCGCTGTTTGGTCATCTATCCGTGTGGGAAAACGTTGCGTTTGGGCTGCGAATTCAAAAATGTCCCCGCTCAGAAGTGCAAAGCCGGGTGCAGGATGCGCTGAAACTGGTCAAGATGGAAGGCTTTGCCAAGCGATCGCCGTCCTCTCTTTCGGGCGGACAACAGCAGCGAGTTGCCCTTGCACGAGCATTAGTGAATCGTCCGGCGGTCGTATTGCTCGATGAACCATTGGGCGCGTTGGATCTGAAGCTGCGCAAAGAAATGCAGGTCGAACTGTCGATGCTGCATCGAGAGTTAGGCGTGACCTTTGTGCTGGTGACACACGATCAAGAAGAGGCGCTGTGCTTGTCCGATCGGATTGCGGTGATGAACGCGGGACAAGTTGAGCAAGTCGGCACACCCGATCAGATTTACGAGCGTCCTCAAACAGGGTTTGTCGCTAGCTTTATTGGAGATACCAATTTGTTTCACGGCAGAATCGAGGGCGCACATCCAACAATGCTGTGGATTCGCACTGAAAGCGGCTTGAAGATGACGGTGCAACCTGCTCAGACAACCCCACCGCTCACATCGGGGCGCGTTGTGGTGAGTGTACGTCCTGAAAAAATTCAGGTCAGCCTCACGCCAAAAGAGCAGGGCAACTGCTTTGAGGGACGCCTGCGAGATGTGATGTATTTGGGAACGCATGTGCATTACGTCGTCCAGTTGATGTCTGGCGATCGCATCACCGTACGTCAACCTCACGCCTTGACCGTGCCGACAGCAGAAACCCCGATCTATCTGGTTTGGGACGCGGAAAGCTGTTTAGCACTACCAGATAGTCAGGGGTGAAGGTTATGTTAAGTCGAGTTCATTCTCATCGGTCTCGTCGTCGGTTTTTGAAGGGCGCGATCGCGGGAGCATCGGGATTTGCCCTGTCGAGTTGCGGCTGGACGTTAGCTAAAGTGCAAACCGCAGAAGTCGTTCAGAACCGTTCTAACGAATTGCACATTTACACCTGGTCAAACTACATCGATCAAGAATTGGTCAATGCGTTTAGGGAAAAAACTGGAATCAACGTCATTTTCGACATTTTTGATTCTAATGAAACAATGCTGGCAACGTTTCAAGCTGGTAAAGGCGGGATCTATAGCATTATTTATCCCTCTGATTACAAAGTCAGTCAGATGATCCAGTTAGGATTATTGAGCGAATTAGACCATTCTCGATTAGACGGGTTGACCAATCTTCTACCCCGGTTTCAGCACTCGGTTCACGATGTGGGCAACCGCTACAGCGTTCCGGTGAGTTGGGGAACGACGGGATTGGTGTATAACAGCGAGAAAATTCAAGAACCACCCACCGATTGGAATTATCTTTGGCAAAACAAAGAGAAGTTAACGCGGCGAATTACGCTGATGGATGACGTTCGGGAAGTGATGGGAGCAACGTTGCGATCGCTAGGGTTTTCCTACAATTCCACCAATGCCGATGAGATTAAGAAAGCCTATGAGCGACTGCAAGAATTGAAAAGCGCGATCGCCACCTTCACAACTGATGCATGGCGTGATCAAATCATTGCAGGCGATTTATTGATCTCGATGTGCTATTCTGCCGACGCCGTGAGCGTGATCAATCAAAACAAAAAGCTGAAATACGTAATTCCCAAGAGTGGAACATCGATCTGGAGCGATACGATGGTGGTTCCAAAAACGGCTCCTAACCGAGATGCGGCTTACGCGTGGATGAGTTTCATGCTGCAATCGGATGTCGCTGCAAAAGTAACAGAGCGATTGTTTTTTGCCACACCGAACCTGGCGGCGTTCCGACAATTGCCTGAGTCGTTGCGATCGAATGTGAGTTTATTTCCGCCAGATGCTCAGATTAGCCAATCGGAATCGATCGCCCCGGTGTCAAAATCAACGCTCGAACTCTACGACCAGTATTGGACGAGGCTCACCAGCAGTTGAGGCTTACTCACTAGATGCCTATGGCTTGGCGGATTTGAGCAACTATTTGTTCTACAGGTTGATCACTTTGTAGCGCGATCGCGTCGGTTGGTTCTTCTAAGGTTTCAAGCTGACTGTGCAACATGCTGGGTGGCATAAAATGTCCTTGACGGTGCTGCATGCGTTCTTGCAAAACTGCTTCCGACGCTTTGAGATAGACGATCTTCACCTGATCAGAATCTTGTTTTAGCTGCGATCGATAACTAGCCTTTAAAGCAGAACACGCTAAAACAAAGTTTTTCTTGTTCTCAAGCCCATGCTGAATCAGCGATCGAATCGTTTCTAACCAAGGCTTGCGATCGTCATCTGTCAGCGCAATGCCGTGACTCATTTTGTCGATATTCGCTTGGGGATGTAGCCCGTCTCCGTCGATAAAATCCCATTTCAAATCATCCGAAAGCTGATTACCAATGGTGGTTTTGCCGGAGCCAGAAACGCCCATAAGCAAAATAATCACGAGGCAGCACTCCAGTTCACATAAGGCAATCGAGCTGCCGTAGCGCGGATCTGATCTGCTCCAGCAACTAACTGACCACACGCATCCCACGTTCCTGCTATAAACATTTGACGTGGGCCTTCGCCTATTGAAACTGGAGCGGTGAAGTCGTCGCAGTGAACCTGCTTCATTTCTAAATCAACCTTTATTTCGGCTTGAGGATTTGCGCTCAGCCGCTCTTGTAGCTGTTTTGTCATGCTTGGATCAGCCGTTACACAAGGGATTCCAAGCGCCACACAGTTGCCAAAAAAGATTTCAGCAAAGCTTTCGCCTACGATCGCCCGGATACCCCACTTCGCGATCGCTTGAGGGGCATGCTCACGACTAGAGCCACAGCCAAAGTTACCGTTGACAACAAGAACGGTTGCACCTTGATATTGCGGCAAATCAAAAGGATGCTGCCCGCTTTTTTGAGCGCGATCGTCGGCAAAGACTTGTTCGCCTAAGCCATCGAAGGTGACAGCCCGCAGAAACCGTGCCGGAATAATCCGATCGGTATCAATATCATTTCCAACCAGTGGGATTCCCCGCCCTGTAACGGCCTTAACTTCGCTGACCATATAACAAACCTTTGAGTGCAGTCTATTAGTATAAAGCGGATGCCGTTATAAGGTAATGGGTTTGCGATTCGCCTCGCCAAGACCGAAAGCAGGCTTAGCGTTGCGTTGCTCACCCTACTTTCCCACTCTTGTAGTAAAAGATTTCTGATTTCTTTGTTTGTTCAGTCCCTAAAGCTTTAGAAATATTTCTTCAAATCTCCAAATCAAGTAACCCGTCCAGCCCTTAGTGTAACTTTGCCAACCACTTAGCACGAAGATGTATTCTCTTGGCAAGCTGCCTATAGAACCTTGCGGATCGTACTTAAAAGAATCCCAAGGAGATAGCCACATGCCATTGACATGCCAATGAACAGCTTTACCAAACTTAGTTTCACTAATTGTCTGAGCAGTCATCTCTGGAGATGATTTACAACCGAGACCTCGCCAAATCTTACTCTGAACACTAAATCCAAAACAACCATCACTGTACTGAGTCCAGAGTGCATCGATCGTCAATAAAGACTGTTTGGGTAAGTTTCTAATATCATCTGAGTGCAACCAACCGTCTCTTCCTTTGTGCATTAGCTCAAGCAAAAGTCGCTTTGTTTCAAAGTCAGCATCCTTCCACCGTTTCAATTCGAGTAATTGCTTGAGTTTTTCACAGTTTAAAGGCGGCTCAACAGTCTGTTTGTTTTTAGGTGCTGGTGCTACCTCAGCTTGAGGTTGATAGGTCTTCAAGAAACTGTACGCAGCATTAATTTGCTTGATTTTGTCTTCTGCTTTTTGTTGTAAGCGTGGATGATCGCAAAACCGATCAGGATGCCAAACCAAAATTAGATCTCTATACGCCTGTTTGATTTCAGTTTGAGTTGCTTCTGGTTCAAGCTCAAGAATTTGATAGTAGCGTGTGGCATCTCCCATGGGAATTTTCTTTTCCAGCGAAGTTTGACTTAACCTTTAAGAGACCAGCAAATGAGTTGATTTAGTATAATTTCTGTTCAGTAATTTGACACGTCGAATTCAAATCAACCTAAGGACGTGCAGATGAACTTCAAACAGCACCTAATGACTTAATTAAATGCTCTTTTTGAATTACCACAGCGATTTATCAGCTACTTAGCCGCTAACGATTTGCCTGTTCTCCGAAGCTTTTACTGAACCGCTAGGATTGGATGTGGAGTAAGAACTAAGAGCCTAAGTAGAGGACAGCCATCTATGCTGCAAGTAGGGCAAGTTATCCACGATCGCTACCAACTCCAACAAAAGCTGGGTCAAAATGCAGGACGACAAACTTGGTTAGCAGTAGATTTAGAGACGCAAGCGGAACCTGTGATCGTCAAGCTGCTGGCGTTTGGTGATCAGGTGCAGTGGGATGACCTCAAACTGTTTGAGCGAGAAGCGCAAATTCTGAGACAGTTGGAGCATTCGCGCATTCCGAAGTATCGCGATTATTTTTCGATTGACGATCGCTTGCTGTGGTTTGGTCTAGTGTATGCCTACATTCCCGGTACATCACTGAAGCAATTGATTGACGATGGCAAGCGATTTTCTGAAGCCGATGTGAGAAAGATTGCGATCGCCGTTCTAAAAATTCTGCGCGATTTACATCATCTCAATCCGCCGATTCTCCATCGCGACATCAAACCTAGTAATCTGATTTTAGGAAAAGACGATCAGATCTACTTAGTCGATTTTGGAGCCGTACAAGATAAAGCAGCTAAAGAAGGCGTAACCTTTACGGTCGTTGGAACCTATGGCTACGCGCCGATGGAACAATTTGGGGGACGAGCCGTTCCGGCATCAGATCTCTATGCGTTGGGCGCAACGTTGATTCATCTATTAACTGGAACGTCTCCAGCCGATTTACCTCAGCGTAACTTGCAGATTCAATTTCGTGATGCTGTTACCCTAAGTTCAGACTTTGCAACTTGGATCGACCATCTGACTCATCCCGCACCCGAAGCAAGACTCAAAAGCGCAGAGCAAGCCCTGCAAGTTTTAGCCCATCAAACCGAATTACTTTCCGCTGCCGCAATTAGCTCAGAGCACAACTCCACAGGACTCGGCATTGAGCGCCCTCGCAATACTCAAATCAAGCTGAGTAAATCTCGCACTCATTTGGAAATCATCATTCCTAAACAGAAAAAAATTGATGCCATCGAATATGCAATCCCAAGATCAAGGGGTGTACCCGCCTTTCTCCTCTTGTGGGGAACAACTCTTATAAGCGGCATTACGCTCTTTATTGTGCTCCTGATTGCGCGGGGGTTTTGGTTTGGGTTTCATAGTCCTCTAGGCTGGATTCTTATTGGTCTAGGAGCAATCTTTTTCCTTTTTATAGCTCCTTGGTTTCGCCAAACTCGAATTCGCTTCACTCGTCAACAGTTTTTGATTGAAGAGCAGCATTTTTACTCCACCACATCTTGCATTACAGGCGCAACTCCAGACATTCGAGAAGTGTGGCGCGGAGATCGCTGCATTCAAATCACGTCAGGCCCTTACCGCAATGGGTATCGCCAAGATCGAATCGGGTATGAGTTGACCGACTTTGAGCAAGTTTGGCTGGTTAAGGAGATCAGAAAATGGCTAAAACTCAAACAGGAATAGGATCAGAGTTAATTGGGATCGCCGCATTTACCAGAGTGGTCAGAACGCCTGTTTGCTCTTGTCCGCTCGTCGATAAGTCGCTATAGCACAAGAATAATTTCTCCTCGGTTCTGCCCAATAAGTCCAGCATAATTCGACGCAAGCGTTGTTCGTTCATCGTTTGAGTATCTTCGACGCGCCAAGCTTGGCCTGACCAATGCTGAAGAAAAATTGGAGCCGCAAATAATGCATCGACCCCACTGAGCCAGCGCGACGACCCTGCATCCAGCCAAAATTGCCAACGGTGAGCGCGACGACTTGACCGATACTGAAACACAGTTGCTAAGGTGACAGCATTACTCGCAAGTCCAACCGGACGCACGGGAAACGGATTCGCCGTCACAGTTCCGTTTCTCAACAGTTGAATGAAGTTACGAACCGTCATTGAGGCTGGAGCGTCGCTAAAATCGCTGCGGCGTAAGCGATCGTCTACTTCCCAATAGTGCTGTGCGGTTTCTATCAACTCTCTCAGGGCAGCTAATTGATCAAATGGTAAGTGACTGCCACCTAGAAAAAATCGCTGAAGTGCGCGATCGCACATCACTACTGGACTCGCAATCAGTCTTTCTCGCAGCTGCTGACGCTGATCTTCAACCCATTTCACGATTCCCGCATAAGCATCGGCGGCCTGATACCCCAATCGATCCCACCGGGGAAATGCAGTGGCAGGCATCAGGTTTGGATGATCCGGGTGTGGCTCAAAGCAATAATCTGCTATCAATCCTGCTCGGACTGGATCAATCAAAAACGAGGCAGTACTCACAGATGACGTAGACAAGGTTTCGTCGCTCCTCCAGTCGGAGGCGGCTATTTTTTGGCTGAGGACGACTAACATTTCTGCGATCGCGTCTCGATCGACCAATCGACCCAAGCCAGGATAAATCAATGCGAGTAACGTCAACAGCGATCGGATAATCGGACTACTTGCGAGCGGACGCTGATCGTTCAGCAACTCAACCGGAATTCCTTTTTTTCTCAAAATTTCAGTCAAGCCATAACGAGAGATCGGATCGATTCCGGGGCCGATGATGGCAATCTCTCGCGGCTGAATTTGCCCCGACTGCACCGCTTTGACAATCACATCTCCGGTTTGACGAATCAATTGCGCTTGTGTCGTGGTTTGCACCGTTTGAATTGAGTCGGGCAAACTCGCAAAGAAAACCGGATCGCTAATAAGTTCAACAATCGACTCACCCAAATCATCCATCAGCGACGGCACAGACCGAGTTAGGGCAACTTCTTCGCAGCTAGACGCCAATTCTGCCATGTAGGTTGGGTCGGCTCCTAAGCCTAGCCGCACGGCCCCATCTGGGTTAAACCCAAACGCGCAGGCTGTGTCATTGTTCAAAAAGACCTCAAACAACTGCCGAGCGATCGCGGGAAATTCGTCTACGTCATCTGCAATGACGCCTTGAAAGCGATCGAGCAGATGCTTTTGATAAATCGGATTAGGCAACAAATAGCGCCAGTACAACTCGGTAATCAAGCTATAGGTGAGCAATCCGCGCCGCAAACACCAAAACCGCCACCGTTGCAACATCTCACCAACCGTCGCATAGGGAATCGAGAGTTCTGCCACCTGTCCTTCGATTCCCGGAACGCCTTGTTCTAGCAACAGCGGAATTTCGTCTAGCGTAATGCCGCTCAATGATGCCAGTTGCATCAAGTCTAGAATGCGCCGCACAAGCCTAGCTTCGCTGTAGCTCGTTCGAGCAATTGCGCTATCCAGTTCAGCCCGCCACAGCCGTGTGGCTAATTCCTGCTCGTTCTCTGGTCGCAGTCGAATCGGAAACGTCGCTTTCAGATCCAACGACCCGATGAGCAGTGACCAAAACAGCATGACTTCATCTTCAAAAAATCCAAGTGGCGTTGTTGAGCGAAAGGGGCATTTGCCTTGCGTTGCGGCTGTGAGGCGATCGGCAAGATCCAATCGGTTATCTCCGATCGCGGCTAACACCAAAACACCGATCGCGCTTTGCGTTACGCCACGAGTCAACCCCGGACGCACCCATTCGCAAAATTGATTGACCAAACGAGTCGTTTTGCCGCTCCGCGAAGCGCCTGTTACCCAAACAGAATTAGAACGCACAGATCAGCCTCAGATGAATTTGCTACAATCCTTAGCACTCTAACCATGCGATCTACCTGCACCGCCAAAGGCTAGAGACAAATGATTACCTCTATCCTAGATCTCCCTACATCAGCACGCTTAGAATGAACTACATCCGTTTCGCCGATCAATTCACAAACCAAAGTCAATTTTCTTCTCCACTCCAGTTGGATCTAAGTCCCATCCTTTACGCTACAACCGTTTGACACCCTTCATTCGTCAGTATTGCATCCCGATTGAATCATGAGAACGTCTATTTTTGCTCATTTGAAAGGATCGCTCCGCCGTGCCGAGCAGTGGTATCTCGAAACGCCCGATCGTGCCCTCGATTTAGCCTACGATGCGGCGTTAAAAATCAAAGCGATCGAGGACGAGCATTTCGGCGGCAAAAAAATTGCTCGGAATACTGGAGCGCTCAGCGATAACGCCTTCGCTTATTTTGAAACCGATCTCAAGCGGCATCTCCGCACGATTCGGATGCGGTTAACCGAGTTTCGCCGCAGTCGCTCGACGCTTAACACCACTAATCCCAATAAAGTTGCGACGGGGCGATCGCTGCGAACCATCGAAACTACAGCAATTGGCTCGGATCGATTTGTGCCGACCGTGCGAGATAAACCCGCGATCGCGCTGGAAAAACTAAAATTCATCGACGAAATTTTAGCTCGCTACGCCGAACAAAATCTGACCCTAGAAGCAGTGTCAACGGCAATGATTCCGGCTGTTGATCCAGATAGACGGTTGAGCAACACGGGTGAGACACCGCCCGATGAAAAAGTTCCAACCAATGCTGCTACAGGTGGCGACGACTTTGAATCGATTTCTGATAAAACGGGTCTGCTGCCGCGATCGATTTTGACCACCTTAAACCGATTGAGACGGGACTTAGATCCCAAATCAGAAACAGAAGTTGTTCAGACCTATCGACTTTCCAAAGTCAGAACATTGCTTGCCGTTCGATTTATTTTGACCCTCATTTTAATTCCGCTCTTGGTGCAGCAAGGAATTCGGAATATTGTTTTAACGAATGCCCTGCCCACAGGACACTGGATCAACCAACAGTTTAGGATTGAGGCTCCTGAAAAGATTTTTCTCAATGGAGAGATGACCGAAGAAGCGTTGTTAGATTTACAGCGGTTTGAAGAGCGATTGAAGTTTGAAAATTTATTAAAAGAAACATTAGATCGACGAGCATTTTCGGTAGAAGAAGCGGAAGCGCGGATCAAAGAACGAGCCGAAGCAGTCGAAGCTCAAATGCAAGAAAAAGCAGTGGAAATTGCCGAAACCTTCTCGCTTCATAGTACAGACGCGATCAAAAATTGGATTGCAGATATTTCGGGCGTAATCACATTTGCTTTTGTTCTCACCAATAGCAAACGCGAAGTCGAAATTCTCAAATCTGTTATTGATGAAGTTGCTTATGGTTTAAGCGATAGTGCCAAGGCATTTGTGATTATTTTATTTACTGATGTTTTTGTCGGATTTCACTCGCCGCACGGCTGGGAAGTGCTGCTGGATGGTCTTTCTAGACACTTCGGTCTACCTGCCAATCACGCTTTTATTTTCTTATTTATTGCAACCTTCCCCGTGATTTTAGATACGATTTTCAAGTATTGGATTTTCCGTTATCTAAACCGAGTTTCTCCATCGGCGGTAGCGACCTATCGCGAGATGAATGAATAACCTGCGGAAACGCTCAATTTAATGAAGAAATCGCCTAGCAGAACGGCTCAACGCTTTAGAGGAGAAGCATTCTAAGTGTAGCTGAAGTTAAATACTGGGAAGTCTAGAGCAAGCACCCGTCTCCCTAAATAACATCGGGAAAACTAATATCCTCTGACTTTAAGCTATGACTCAGCTTTTTCAAACCTCCGACGCGTCCACGGTCGATCAATTTGCAGCCGAAACCGATGCAACCTTAAACCAGGAACTAAAAACCTTACGACAAAGAATTACTCAGTTGGAGCAAGAGTTGAAACTGCGATCGCAGTCATTGCAGCAGGCAACTCGAGACACGGGTGCTCCCGTAGAGCTTGGCAAAGCCAATCGTGGCATTGGGCAAGCGGAAGGCGGCCATCGAGCGCTGATAGCAATTCTGGAAGCCAATGCCGACTTCATTGAAATTGACTCAATGGACGGGCAATGGTTGTATAGCAATCCAGCAGCCCTGAAACTGGTGGGTCTAAAGGATATTGAGGAAGCCAAGACGAAACAGATTAGCGACTATATCCTGCCCGAAGACCTCGAACACTTTCAGCAGCACATTCTGCCAACAGTAAAGCAAACAGGCTACTGGCAGGGAGAGTTACGGTTTCGCAATTTCAGTACGGGCGAAGTGATCCCGGTTGAATCTACCCTCTTTGTTGTTCCCGATTTGGTCACAAGTCAGCCCTTTGGTTTAGCAACCATCAGCCGCGACATTCGCGATCGCAAGCGCATTGAAGGAGAACTCAAACAACAGAGCGATCTGCTGCAACTGATTCTGAACAAGACGAGCGATGGAGTCATCGTGGCTGATGAACAGGGGCAATTTCTGATCTTTAACCCGGCTGCCGAACAAATGTTTGGCAGCGGAGCAACAGACACTCAACGCGAGGAATGGTCGGAACAATATGGGCTCTTCCTGCCCGACCGGGTGACGCCCTTTCCGACAGAGCAGCTTCCCCTTGTGCGGACGCTGCGGGGCGAACGTGTGGAAGATATGGAAATGTTTACCCGTCATAGCAACGCGCCAAACGGGCTTTGGACATCTATTAGCGGCACACCGCTAATAGATGTCAATGGAAAGCTCAAAGGGGGCGTGGTGGTCTGCCAAAATACCACAGAGCGCAAACAGGTCGAGGAACAGTTGCAGCAGAGAGAAGGCTTCCTGCACAGCCTCTATGAGGGAGCAGAGGTGGGCTTTTTTGTAATAAATGTTACAGAAATGGGAGAATTTCGCTATCACGGATTCAATCCTTTACTTGAACAAGTCGTTGGATTCAGCACTGCTCAAGTTCAGGGTAGGACTCCAGGGGACGTGTTTGGCGAAGTTACAGGTGCGAGCTTTGAGCAGAACTATCGACGGTGTACCCAGCTAGAGACGACCATTTCTTACGAAGAGTTTACTCACTTTGAGCAAGGGATTCAGTGGTTCTTAACCACGCTGTCTCCTCTGAAAGATGCTCAAGGCAGGATATATCGCATTGTGGGTACCACCATTGAGATCACCGATCGCAAGCAGGCAGAACACCAATTGTTGGAAACGAAAAATCTATACCAACAAATTCTGAATACCATCCCCGATTTTGTCTTATGCAAAGGAGTCGAGTCGCGCATTATTTATGCCAATAAAGCATTTCGTGACTACTACGATATGACCTTGGAGCAACTTCAGAACCTTACTGATGCAGCCTTCAATCAGCCAGACTATGCGCAGCAATGTGTGAAAGATGATGCCTATGTCTTCAACACCGGAGAAATCTTGGTGGTGGAAGAACTAGCTACTCGGCATGACGGCGAGGTACGCGTTTTTAGCACCATCAAGAGCGCAATTTTTGACACTGAAGGAAGAGTGATGCAAACCGTCGGCATCTCTCGCGATATCACCGAACGCAAGCGCGTCGAAGACGAACGCAAACAGGCAGAAGTCACTTTGCAACAGAAGACAACTGAACTAGAGCAAACTCTGAAAGATCTGCAACAGACCCAACTCCAAATGATTCAAAGCGAGAAAATGTCCAGTTTGGGTCAAATGGTGGCAGGCGTTGCCCACGAAATTAACAACCCCGTTAACTTCATTCACGGCAATCTGGCTCATGTTGGTGAGTACACTAAAGACTTATTAAATCTGGTGAATTTGTATCAGCATCACTATCCAAACCCGCCGCAGAGCATTTTGAATGAAATCGAAGTGATCGATCTAGACTTTCTCAGCAAGGATTTAACGAACGTTCTCCAGTCAATGCGAGTCGGTACTAACCGAATTCGAGAGATTGTGCTTTCCCTACGAAACTTCTCGCGCCTAGATGAAGCAGAAATCAAAGATGTCAACCTCCACGAAGGCATCGACAGCACTCTGACCATCTTGCACAACCGTCTGAAAGCAACATCGGAGCGTCCAGAAATTCAAGTTATCCGAAACTATGGAACGTTGCCGTTGGTACAGTGCCATGCGGGTCAACTCAATCAGGTATTTATGAATATTCTGAGTAATGCGATCGATGCCCTAGAACACCAAAATGACGATCGCACCTCAGAAATGGTCAACGCTCTCAGTTCCATTACAATTTCGACAGAGACCACCAGCCAGAACCACATCAAAATTACGATCGCAGACAATGGATCTGGGATGCCGGAGTCGGTCAGACACCGAATCTTTGACCCGTTCTACACGACCAAACCCGTTGGCAAAGGAACAGGGCTGGGACTTTCGATCAGCTATCAGATTGTCACCGAAAGACACGGTGGATCGCTTGAGTGCTTCTCTAGTGAAATGCAGGGGACACAGTTTGTGATTCAGCTTCCGATCCAAATTCGATAGAGTACTGAGGCGCATCAAGCCGCTTGGCCTCCGGATCTTGCTAGGCAATTGCGGGCTAACAGTTGGAGTAGAGACCCATGTTAGCCCGTGACGCTGCGGTGAATTAATCTAGCCTCTAAATTAACCCAACTATACGGGCGCAACTTTTTCTAAAATCAGCTTCGCCCGCTTCACTTGGTCAGGTACTGAAATCGGATAGTCTCCGGTAAAACACGCCGAACAGAAGCCATTTGTATCTTCTTTCGTAGCCGTCAACATGCCTTCCCAACTGAGATATTGAAGAGAATCAACTCCGATTTGCTCACCAATTTCTGCAACAGATTTGGTGGCTGCAATCAAATGATCTTGAGTATCTGTATCGATGCCGTAGAAACAGGGGTGCGTGACAGGCGGCGACGAAATTCTCATATGCACCTCGAGCGCCCCCGCATCTCGCAACGCTTTAACAATTTTGCGGCTGGTGGTTCCGCGAACGATCGAATCGTCCACAATGACCACGCGCTTTCCGGCAAGAACGTCCTTGAGCGGGTTGAGCTTCATCCGAATTCCCGCTTCTCGCATTCCCTGAGTCGGTTGAATGAAAGTGCGCCCAACATAGCGATTCTTGATTAACCCTTCGGCGTAAGGAATTCCTGATTCTTGAGAGAACCCGATCGCGGCAGGAATGCCAGAATCGGGAACCGCAATCACAATATCGGCTTCAACAAAAGACTCTTGAGCGAGCTGCCGCCCAATGCGTAGTCGATAGCTGTACAAGCTTTCCTCATGCATGACGCTATCGGGACGCGCAAAGTAAATCATCTCAAAAATGCAAAGCTTGCGTTCGGCTTTCTCCGCCCACTGAACCGACGTTAAGCCGTCGGCTGTAATCCACACAAGTTCTCCGGGCTGAATATCGCGTACATAGTCTGCGCCGATGATGTCGAGTCCGCAAGTTTCGGAGGCTAGGGCATAGCGATCGGGCGCATCAGGATCTTCTTTGGCGAGTTTTCCAAGCACCAAGGGACGAATTCCATTGCGATCGCGGGTGGCCAAGATGCCATCGGGCGTTCCAATCACCAAGCTAAACGCGCCGCTACAGCGTTTGAAGGCGCTTGTGGCTGCTTCGACCCAGTCTTTGCCGTCGTTGACTTCATCGCCTAGCGCGAGGGCAATCATTTCAGAATCGGTGGTGGTGATAAAGGCATGGTCGCGCTGAGACAGTTCTTCCCGGAGTTGAGCCGTGTTGACTAAGTTTCCGTTGTGCGCGAGGGCGAGCGATCCTAGACGGGTCGGTACGATCGCGGGTTGAGCATTGACAACTCGGCTTGATCCGGTGGTGGAATAGCGGGTGTGTCCTACAGCTAATGAGCCGGGCAGCTTTTCTAAAATGGTTTCGTTGAAGACTTGCGACACTAAGCCCATGTCTTTGTGCAAACTCACCTGATTGCCATCGAATGCGGCGATTCCTGCTGATTCTTGACCTCGATGCTGCAAGGCATACAACCCAAAATAGGCGAGGGTAGCGACCTGTTCTCCGGGTGAGTAGACGCCGAAGACGCCACACGCTTCTTCGGGTTTGTCAGGGGCGGCTAACGCGTCAATCTCTGAGTCGCTGGAGTTGCAAGACTGGTCGGAGAGAGAGTCATTCGGCAGCATAGGTTAGGCTCAGCTTAGGATGAAACGGTGAATTTAGAGACAGGAAGCAAAGATGGGAGAATGTAAAGGAATTCTTAACATTCTCTTAAATATCGCACAGATTTAGGTGAGAACTAAGGAAGGGGATAAATGATAGAGATTACTTGATGCACAGATAAGAAGAGATGATGAATGCTTCTACGGTCTCTTCTGTCGAGTCGTCTGCTAGGTATTGGTAGAGATGCTGTGTTAGAAGGGCTTACCAGAGTGAAGCATTGCCGGAGGCTGTTCTAATTAGGCTCAGGACTAAAGGGTCAATCGGCGTTCGATCGCAGTTGACCAGGTGGTGTGCATGAGTGCGATCGTAGCGTCGATTAAAACAGATGTGTTCCCTGAGCGTATCCGAAGAGAATGATCGGATGTCTCAACTTGACCTAGTTTTTGCCAATGGTTAGGGAGTTGGGTTTGAAGATAAGATTCCCATTCTGCAACGGTTTGGGGATTAACCGAGACGATGAT
Source organism: Myxacorys chilensis (assembly GCF_059505265.1). Lineage (NCBI taxonomy): Bacteria > Bacillati > Cyanobacteriota > Cyanophyceae > Leptolyngbyales > Leptolyngbyaceae > Myxacorys > Myxacorys chilensis. Next base: position 148,725 of record NZ_JCACKG010000149.1, read on the forward strand.
TCTAGCGCCCCCTTCGGCAAATAAACTGTGATCAATTCTGGTTGAAAAAGATGGAAGGTTGATGGTTGCACCGCGATCGCCGCTGATGCAGGATTCGGCTAGCGCGATCGCGAGTCCGCCTTCGGCACAATCATGGGCAGAGTTAACCCAACCTTTACCAATGCCGTCTCGGCAAGCGGCTTGCACGCGCCGTTCGAGGTCAAAGTTGACGACGGGGGGTTGCCCTGCGATCGTGTGGTGGAGGACGGCGAGATATTCGGATGCGCCCAAGGTCAGCGAGGGAGAATCGTCGTCGAATCCGATACCAAGTAAGTAGATGGCGTCACCATCGTTCTTCCAGCCTTGTCCAACAATTCGAGTCAGATCAGGAATGAAGCCGACCATGCCGACAACGGGGGTAGGATAAATCGGCTGGGGGTTGCCGTTGGAATCTAGCGTCTCGTTGTAGAGGGAAACGTTGCCTCCAGTGACTGGAGTGGCGAATTCGGTGCAGGCTTCCGAGAGTCCACGACAGGCTTCGGAGAGTTGCCAATAGCCAATCGGCTTTTCTGGACTGCCAAAGTTGAGGTTGTCGGTCACAGCGATCGGGTCTGCGCCGACACAACTGAGATTGCGAGCGGCTTCGGCGACAGCGGCTTTGGCTCCTTCGTAAGGATTGAGGTAGACGTAGCGGGAATTGCAGTCGGTGGTGGCAGCGACAGCTTTGGTGATGGATGAAGCGGCTGGAGTAATGGATGAAGAGGTCGCGTCGGCGAGAGGGCGGATGCGAACGATCGCGGCGTCGGCTCCACCGGGGAGCATGATGGTGTTGTTTTGGACTTGATGATCGTATTGGCGGTAGATCCAACGTTTGGAGGCGATCGTTGGAGAGTCAAGCAATTGATTTAAAACATCAGTCCAGCTTAATGGGGTTCCGTCGATGTTGATTCCAGAGGGATCGGTAGAGGGGAGTTGGTCGGGTGTCCAGTTCCAGGCGTCACGGGCGTAAGCGGGAGGTTCAGCGATCAGTTCACGATGATAGATGGGCGTGTTGTCGGCAAGAGCGGTGGCGGGAATTTCAGCCGCGATCGCGCTTTGAAAGAGAATCCTGACGATCGGTTCTTCGATGACCGTGCCTGCCACAACAGCTTGCAGTTCCCACTTGTGGAAAATGTCGATTAATTCTTGTTCGCGCCCTTTTTGAGCGACAAACAACATGCGCTCTTGCGATTCGGACAATAAATATTCGTAGGGAACCATGCCCGTTTCGCGAGCCGGGATTAGATCTAAGTCAAGCTCGATGCCGACGCCGCCTTTTGCCGCCATTTCGGAGGTAGAGCAGGTGATGCCTGCGGCACCCATGTCTTGCGCGGCGACGACTGCCCCTGTTTTAAAGGCTTCTAAGCAGGCTTCGACGAGAGACTTCTCTAAAAAGGGGTCGCCCACTTGTACAGCGGGGCGATCGTCCATTGATTCGTCGGAAAGTTCGGCACTGGCAAAACTTGCGCCGCCCATACCATCACGTCCAGTGGTTGAGCCGACATACAGCACGGGGTTGCCGATGCCTTTTGCGCCTGATTTAACAATCTCGGTGGTTTCCATTAGGCCAAGCGCCATCGCATTGACGAGCGGATTGCCGGAATAGGCCGGATCGAAGTACACTTCTCCCCCAACCGTGGGGACGCCAATGCAATTGCCGTAGTGCGAAATGCCAGCCACGACGCCTGTAAAGATGCGGCGGGTGCGGGCGTCTTCTAGGTTGCCAAATCGGAGGGAGTTTAAGATCGCGATCGGGCGAGCGCCCATGGTGAAGATATCGCGTAAGATGCCGCCGACTCCGGTTGCCGCACCTTGGAAGGGTTCGACGGCAGATGGGTGATTGTGCGACTCGATTTTGAAGGCAAGTCTCATGCCATCACCGAGATCGATGACGCCTGCGTTCTCACCAGGCCCCACTAAAATGCGATCGCCCTCGGTCGGAAACTGTTTCAACAGGGGACGGGAGTTTTTATAGCAGCAATGTTCTGACCACATCACCCCAAACATGCCAAGCTCGGCTTTATTGGGGTGACGCCCCAAGCGCCGCACAATCTCGTCGTATTCGTCGGGCTTAATGCCTTCTGATGCAATCTCTTGTGCGCTAAACGGAGCGGCGGCAATCTCTGTCATAGACCCTTGCATGGATGGAACAGGTTCTTATTCTATCGGTAGGGTGGGACGGATGGGGAAGGAGATGGGAGAGATGAAGGATGAGGGATGAGGGATGAGGAGCAAAATAGGGATGATGGGAGAAGATTTTAAGAACGTTGAGGATCAGAAGGGGAGACTCTAGCTCAAAATAGGGTCATTCCTGTTTCAGACTCCATCCTTTCTGTTTTAGATAGGAATATTCCTGTTTCAGATGGGAACGTTTCTGTTTCAGATGGGAACGTTTCTGTCTTAGACTCCATTGTTTCTGTTTCAGATAGGGTCATTTCTGTTTCAGACCCCATCGTTTCTGTTTTAGATAGAAACATTCCTGTTTGAAACAGGAACGATCGCAACGAATATAGGAACGATGGTGCAAAAAGCTGAAATGCTTAGGTCAGCGCTGCCACGATCGCGCTAAAAACTGCCTTAAATGGCTCTCTAGCGTTCTCTAACTCCTTCACATCCCAGTCCGGCGGCTGGGGTTGATCCAGTTGCGATGCTTTTAGATACACCGGATAGCGAACTTCAATCTGAAGCGCTTCTACACCCGGCAATTGTCCGTAGTGTTTGGTGATGAATCCACCGTTAAACACCTTATTTTTCACCACGCGATACCACTGCCGATTGAATGCTCGCGCCACTGCCTCGATCATCTTCTCTGAACAGGTCTCTCCATTGCGATTTCCTAGACAAACATCATCGGTAATTAGCCCCAGAAAGCTGTGTAGATCCAAAAAATAGACCTGCCCAAAGCGATCGCGCGTCTCTTCTAAAAGCGCATTCAGCTTGGCATGATAGGGATCATAAAATTTCTCAATTCGCCGCTCAATCTCCGCTTGAGTTGGCAAAACTCGATAAATGGGTTGCCCAAATGCGGTAGTTTCAGGAATCACCGATGTCCAGAAACTGCCAAATTCAGGTTTTTTCACCGCTCGATTAAGATCCACCACATAGCGGCTGTGCGTCGCCTGCATCACTGTGATTCCTAGCTGCGGCAAAAATTGGTAGAGATGGTCAAGATGCCAATCGCTATTCGGCAGTGCCTTTAAATGCTCCGGCGTCATTGTTGCCGCGATCGCATCTGGCACAAATAGCCCACTATGCGGCAGATTCGCCACAATTGGCACTGCTTCTACTGTGGGAAACGAAAGTTTAAATAGCTCCATTCTGTTATACGTGTTGATTCATCCAATCGCGCAACACAATCAGCGCTTGCGCCAGCCCGATCGCGTCACTTTGTTCGAGAAACTCCAGCACCTGCGCCCCAGGCAAGAACGGAAACAACCCACTATTCGTTGATTCGACATATCGATTCCCTTGCGATCGATAGATCTGCAACGTTCCTTTTAGAACGTCATCTCCGACCGTCGTAGTGTAGCGCCAAATTTCAGGAACCCCCATTGATCCATACAGACTCAACCGATCCAACGAGCCACTGGATACCGCTACATCGACAACCAAATCAGGTGGAGCCACTCGCTCTAGATCTAATTCAGCTCGCTTTTGAATCGCGATCGGACTGCCCACCGAATAACACCCTTCCGGCTGAATCGCCCGTCCCAAGTCGGCACGTTTAAGCAAAAGCGACCCATTACAATACAGAGGCACCTCTGCTTCTTCAGCTACAACCAGAAGCAACGTCTCGATTAAGCGATCGCAACGCTCATGCTCTTCTAATGGCGTCATCATTTCCAGCTTGTCGCGATCGTAGGTTAGTCTTGCGGTTCGAGACGTGCCCAATTCACCGAGTAACGTCTCAAACTGTTGCCAACTCACCCCCGGCAGCATCACTCGCTTCTCAGAAGGAGAAGGATTCTTTGCCATAAAACACCCCCGGCTCCAAAATCTTTATCCTACTGCGTTCTCAACGCATCCCCGAGTGCCCTACTCAGCACCTTAAAATGAGATCTCTTTCAGAAGACCCACAGAACCGGATATTCTACTTCTTACGGAACCTAGTCACTTAAAATGCACTTCTCAAAAATTCTCATTGCAAATCGGGGAGAAATCGCCCTACGCATTATTCGCACCTGTGAAGAAATGGGCATTGCAACGGTGGCAGTGCATTCCACCATCGATCGCAATTCGCTCCACGTTCAGCTTGCCGACGAAGCGGTCTGCATTGGCGACCCTCCCAGCAGCAAAAGCTACCTCAACATCCCTAACATCATTGCTGCTGCTCTGACCCGCAACGCTACCGCCATTCACCCCGGCTACGGCTTTTTAGCCGAGAACGCTCGATTTGCTGAGATCTGCGCCGATCACAAAATCTCCTTTATCGGCCCCTCTCCCGACTCCATTCGCTCCATGGGAGACAAATCTACTGCCAAAAAAACGATGCAGCGCGTTGGCGTGCCCACGGTTCCCGGCAGTAAAGGGTTGGTTCAGAACGAAGAAGAGGCGCGTGCGATCGCTCAAGCGATCGGCTACCCAGTAATCATCAAAGCCACCGCAGGCGGAGGCGGACGAGGAATGCGCCTCGTCACAGCGGATGAAGACTTAGGCAAACTCTTTGCCGCCGCTCAAGGAGAAGCCGAAGCCGCGTTTGGAAACTCTGGTGTCTATATCGAAAAGTTCGTGCAAAATCCTCGACACATCGAGTTTCAAATTCTGGCAGACAGCCAGGGCAATGTGATTCACCTTGGCGAACGTGAATGCTCGATTCAACGGCGACATCAAAAGCTGCTCGAAGAAGCACCAAGCTCTGCTCTCACGCCAGAGTTGCGAGAAAAAATGGGAACCGCCGCCGTGCTTGCTGCAAAATCGATCAATTATGTTGGAGCGGGCACGGTTGAATTTTTGCTTGACAAGTCCGGCGACTTCTATTTCATGGAAATGAATACTCGCATCCAGGTCGAACACCCCGTTACCGAAATGATTACCGGAATCGACCTGATCGCCGAGCAAATTCGGATTGCTCAAGGCGAACCTCTGCGGCTGACCCAAGACCAAGTTCACCTAGACGGACACGCGATCGAGTGTCGCATCAACGCGGAAGACCCCGATCACAACTTCCGTCCCAGTCCAGGCAAAATCACTGGCTATCTTCCCCCCAGCGGTCCCGGTGTCAGAATGGATTCTCACGTTTACACCGACTACGAAATCCCGCCCTACTACGACTCTCTAATTGGAAAACTAATTGTTTGGAACCGCGATCGCCCCTCTGCCATCCGTCGCATGAAGCGTGCCCTGCGAGAATGCGCCGTCACCGGACTCCCCACCACCATCAATTTCCACCAACGCATTCTCGAAACCAAAGAATTCCAACGCGGCGAAATCTACACCAACTTCGTTGAGAAAGTAATGATGCCAAAAAAATAAACCTTCCCAGATTGAGCTAAATCTCAGAATTATTCAGATCTCGAATCCCCCACCCATATTTCGTTTGCAGGAGGCTTGGGGGAGGCAACCGTCTCCCAATGGCAGGGCTAGTTTATTGAAAGAAGGAAAAGAGGCGAC